>JAYRJH010000036.1:0-12995 GCA_041906415.1 Sphingomonas sp.
AGCCTCGTCATCAGGCCCGCGATCACGGGCGCGTGGAGGGCTTGAGATAAACCGTTCGCAAGCTAAGGATAGCCGCGACGGCCAGAGCGCGGCAAAGCGTTGGGGAGAGGAAAGATGATCGATCTCGATGCCATACAATGCCTGTCGGACATTCCGGCCGCGCAGGCTGAAGCGCGAGGCGATCAGGCGGCCGTGCTGTTCGAGGGCCAATCGATCAGCTTCACGGAGCTGGAGGCCCGCACCGATGCGATCGCCCGCGCCCTGGCGGCGGACGGCGCGCGGCCGGGGGATCGCGTCGCGGTGCTCACCAAGAACCATCCGGCCTGGTATCCCCTGTTCTTCGGCACCGGCCGGGCGCGCGCCTGCCTGATGCCGGTCAACTGGCGCCTTTCGGTGCCCGAGGTGCAGTTCATCCTCTCCGACGGCGCGCCGACGCACCTGTTCGTCGGCGAGGATTTCTTCGATGCCGCGCTGGAGGTGGCGAGGGAGCTGGAGCATCCGCCGCACCTGATCGCGCTCTACGGCGCGCACCCGGCCTTCCTGCCGCTCGACGCATGGCTGGCGCGCGGGGAAGGGCAGGCTGCGGGCGGGCGCCCCTCGCTCGACGACGATGTGCTGCAGCTCTACACCAGCGGAACGACCGGGCGGCCGAAGGGCGTGATCCTCACCAACCGCAACTATCGCCGCTTCATGGAGATGGCGGTGCATATGGACGGCTTTGCCTATGATGCGGGGCAGACGGTGATGATCGTCATGCCGCTGTTCCACGTCGCGGGCACCAACGTCAGCTTCTCCGCGCTGGCGCAAGGGTGCCGTATCGTGCTGGTGAAGGATTTCACACCCGCGCTGGCGATACGGATCATGGTGGAGGAGGTGGTGAACCATAGCTTCCTCGCCCCGGCGATGATCCTGATGATGCTGCAGGCGCCGGAGATCGCGGGCGCGCGCTTCCCGCACATGTCCACCATCGCTTATGGCGCATCGCCCATCTCGCAGGACGTGCTGGAGCGCGCGCAGGCGACGTTCGGCTGCGATTTCATCCAGTTCTACGGCATGACCGAGTCGGCCGGCGCCGGCTCCTATCTCTCGCCGGCGGCGCATCGCGCGGGCGGATTGCTCAAGTCCTGCGGGAAGCCCTGGCCGGGCGTGGAGATGGCGATCTTCGACGCGGACGGAAAGCCCTTGCCTCCCGGCGGGATCGGCGAGATCGTGATCCGTGGCGATATCGTGATGAAGGGCTATTGGAACCGCGCCGAAGCCACCGCGGAGACGCTCGCGGGCGGCTGGCTCCGCACCGGCGACGCGGGCTATATGAACGAGGACGGGCATTTCTTCGTCCATGACCGCATCAAGGACATGATCGTTTCCGGCGGCGAGAATGTCTATCCGGCCGAAGTGGAGAACGCCATCGCCGGCTGTCCCGGCGTTGCGGACGTGGCGGTGATCGGGGTTCCGGACGACAAATGGGGCGAAGCGGTAAAGGCGCTGATCGTCGCCGACGGCGAAGGCGCGTCGGCCGAAGACGTGATCGCCTGGGCCAAGGCGCGGATCGCCGGCTACAAGGCGCCGAAATCGGTCGATTTCATCGATGCCCTGCCGCGCAACCCCTCCGGCAAGGTGCTGCGCCGCGAATTGCGCGCGGCTTATTGGGAGGGACGCGACCGGGCGATCGGGTGACTACCCGCGCAGCCTTTCGTGGTGGCGGATCACCTCGTCGATGATGAAGCGCAGGAATTTCTCGCTGAATTCCGGGTCCAGCTCCGCGTCCTCGGCCAGCCGGCGCAGGCGCGCGATCTGCGCGTCCTCCCGGCCAGGATCGGCGGGGGGTAGGCCGGCGGTCGCCTTGTAGCGCCCCACCGCCTGCGTGATCTTGAACCGCTCCGCGAGCAGGCAGACGAGCGCCGCATCGATATTGTCGATGCTCTTACGATAACCCTTCAGCACCTCGTCCGGCATCATGCCCCCCGAATCCGTCCGTTTCGCGGCCTTTTGCGGGGGCGGCGCCAACCGCGCAAGGCTTGCGTTGCCACGGACGGCGGGACTAGAGCACGCGATAGATGACCGCCACCATTCACCGCCTCGCCGATCGCGCCCCCTCGCTCGAACCGATGATCGAGCTTGTCGCGGGGGACATGAACCTGGTCAACGCCGCGATCCTCGATCGCATGCAGTCGCAGATACCGCTGATCCCGGAGCTTGCCGGGCATCTGATCGCGGGCGGCGGCAAGCGGATGCGGCCGATGCTCACGCTCGCGAGCGCGCGGCTGCTGGGCTATATGGGCACGCGCCACCATCGCCTCGCGGCGGCGGTGGAGTTCATCCATACCGCCACCCTGCTGCACGACGACGTCGTGGACGGATCGGACCTTCGGCGCGGCAAGCGCACCGCGAACCTGATCTGGGGCAATCCCGCGAGCGTGCTGGTCGGCGATTTCCTGTTCAGCCGCAGCTTCGAATTGATGGTGGAGGACGGCAGCCTCAAGGTGCTGAAGATCCTCTCCAACGCCAGCGCCGTGATCGCCGAGGGCGAGGTGAACCAGCTCACCGCCGCGCGCCGCGTCGATCTGGGCGAGGATCGTTATCTCGACATCATCAACGCCAAGACGGCCGCCTTGTTCGCCGCCGCCTGCCGCATCTCCGCCGTGGTGGCGGAGCGGCCGGAGGAGGAGGAGATCGCGCTGGACGCTTATGGCCGCAACCTCGGCATCGCCTTCCAGCTCGTCGACGATGCGATCGACTATGTGTCCGACGCCGGCACGATGGGCAAGGACGCGGGCGACGATTTCCGCGAGGGCAAGATGACGCTCCCCGTCATCCTCGCCTATGCGCGCGGCGACGAGGCGGACCGCAGGTTCTGGAAGGACGCGGTGGAGGGCCGCCGCGACGGGGACGCGGATTTCGCCCACGCCGTTTCGCTCGTCCGCGACACCCGCGCGGTGGACGACACGCTCGCGCGCGCGCGCCACTACGGCCAGCGCGCGATCGACGCGCTCGGCCCCTTCGCGGCTGGCAAAGCGAAGGACGCGATGGTCGAGGCGGTCGAGTTCGCGGTGGCGCGGGCGTATTGAGGTGAGGCGATAAGAGCCGATGCCCGTTCCGCCCGGCGATGCTTTGGTCATCGGCGGCACGGGCATGTTGGCGGGCGCGACGCGGTGGCTCGCCGGTCAGGCAGACCATATGCTGCTGGTTTCCAGGAACGCCTCGCGCATCGTCGGGGAATTGCGGCCGGCTTAGGGCATCTTAACATCCCTTGCGCTAGGCTTTGCACGATGCTGCGCGTGCTGACGCTTTCCTCGCTGTTCCCCGACGCCTCGCGCCCCAATTTCGGGGTGTTCGTGGAGCGGCAGACGCTCGGTCTCGCCGCGCATCCCGATGTGGCGCTTACGGTGGTCGCGCCGTTGGGTGTGCCGCCACGGCCACTCTCGCGGCTCAAGCGTTACCGCGCCTTCGCGGACCTGCCGGAGCGGGAGATATGGAAGGGCGTGGAGGTGCTCCGCCCGCGCTTCACCGTGCTGCCGGGCACCGGAGGGCGATTCCATGTCGCGGCGATGCAGCGCGCGGTTTGGCGGGCGATCGCGGGCCGGGCGTTCGACGTGATCGATGCGTCCTTCTTCTTCCCGGACGGGCCCGTCGCCGCTGGTCTGGGCCGGGAGCTTGACCTGCCGGTGTCGATCAAGGCGCGGGGAGCGGATATCCATCACTGGGGCCATGCCCGCGCCACCGCCGCCGAGGTGGTCGAGGCGGGGGAGATGGCGGACGGCCTGCTTGCCGTATCCGGCGCGATGGCGCGGGACATGGCCGCGATCGGCATCCCGGCGGAAAAGATCCGGGTGCATCGCACCGGCGTCGATCTCACCCGTTTCGCGCCCGTCGACCGGGGTGCGGCGAAGGCCGCGCTTGGGGTGAGCGGATCGCTCGTCGTGTCGGTCGGCGCGCTGATCCCGCGCAAGGGGCATGACGTGGTGATCGACGCCGTGGCGCGGCTGGGCGGCGTCACCCTGCTGATCGCGGGCGAGGGGGAGGCGCGGGGCGCCCTGGAGGCGCAGGTGGCGCGCCTTGGGCTGGGCGACAGGGTGCGCCTGCTCGGATCGGTGCCGCATGACGAGCTCCCCGCGCTGATCGCGGCGGCGGACGTGATGGCGCTGGCCTCATCCTCGGAGGGGCTGGCGAACGCATGGGTCGAGGCGCTGGCGTGCGGCACGCCGATCGTCATCACGCCGGCGGGCGGCGCGGAGGAGGTGGTCACATCCCCCGATGCCGGTCGGATCGTGGCGCGGGACGTGGCGGCGTTTTCGGATGCTCTCGCGGAATTGCTCGCCGCCCCGCCGTCAGCCGAAGCGGTGCGCCGACACGCTCTCGGCTTTACATGGGAGGCGAATACCGCCGCCCTTTACGCGCATCTGGCGGGGCTGGTTCAGGCGAGGGGATAGAGCGCGGCGGCGATCTGGCGGCCTTCGTTGCGCAGCACGCCCCAGGCGCGGGCGGCGGCGCGGCTGTCCATCGCCTCCACGCCGATGCCGCGCTCCTCAAGCCACGTCACCAAAGCGCGCGGCGGTCGGGAAAGATCGGTGCCGGTGCCGATCAGGATGAACTCCGGCGCTGCCGCCACCAGCGGCGCCAGATCGTCCGCGCCCAGCGCGTCGAGCGGCGGCGGGGACCATGCGGCGACCGAATCCACCGTCATCATCAATGCCGGGAAAGTCCCGTCGTCGGTGCGGAAGCCGGACGGGCCGATCCCCTTGACGATCGGCCCGGCGGGGTCGCGTGTGCGCTCCAGCCTCATGCGCCGGTCTTACCCTTCGCGCGGGCCGATTCGCTCGGCCCTGTCCTCGCGCGGCGTCGCGGGCTCGGCGCGCAGGCCGAGCGTGATGAGCAGCGACGAGGAGACGTAGATCGAGGAATAAGTGCCGACCACGATGCCGAGGATCATCGCCGCCGTGAATCCGCGCAGCACATGTCCGCCGAGGAACAGCAAGGCGAACAGGGCGAGCAGGATCGTCACCGAGGTCATCACCGTGCGCGGCAGCGTCTCGTTGACCGAAAGGTTGATGATGTCGCGCATCTCCATCTTGCGATAGCGGCGCATGTTCTCGCGGATGCGGTCGTCGATGACGATCTTGTCGTTGATCGAATAGCCGATGATCGTCAGCACGGCGGCGACGATGTTCAGGTCGAACTCGAAGCGCGTGATCGCGAAGAAGCCGAGCGTCATCACAAGGTCGTGGATGATCGCCACCACGGTCGAGACGCCGAACTGCCATTCGAAGCGGAAGATCGCGAACAGGCCGATGCCCACGATCGCCAGCACCACGGCCAGCACGCCGTTGCGGATCAGCTCGCCCGAAACCTTGCCGGAGACGGTGGAATATCGGCTGAACGTGGCGCCCGGGAATGCCTGCCCTAGCGCGGTCTCCACCTTCTTCACCACGGCGTTGGTCGCGCCCTCGTCCGCGCCCTGCTGGACGGGGAGGCGGATCGTGATCGTCTTCGGATCGCCGAACTGCTGGAGCGACGAATCGCCCACGCCCTGTGCGTCCACCACCCTGCGGACGTGATCGAGATCGGGCGGGCTTGCGAACTTCTCCTCGATCATCAGGCCGCCTTCGAAATCCACGCCGAAATTGAGGCCGTGGTAGAAGGTGAGGCCGACGGCGAGGACCGACAGCAGAAGGGTGAGCCCGAACGCCCAGCCGCGCAGGCGGACGAAATCGATGTTTGTATCGTCGGGGACGAGCTTGAGGAGTTTCATGGGTTCGCGCTCGCCTGTCAGATGTTGATCGTCTTGGGCTTGGCGCGGCGCAGCCACCCCGCCACCAGCATGCGGGTGAAGGTGACGGCGGTGAACACCGAGGTGACGATGCCGATCAGCAGCACCACCGCGAAGCCCTTCACCGGGCCGGAGCCGAGCACGAACATGATGACGCCCGAAATCGCGTGCGTCATGTTCGCCTCGAAGATCGTCCGGCTCGCCTCCTTATAGCCGAGCTCGACCGCCTGGACCACCGATCGCCCGCGATGCCTTTCCTCGCGGATGCGCTCGTTGATGAGCACGTTGGCGTCCACCGCCGTGCCGATCGTCAGCACGAAGCCCGCGATACCCGGCAGCGTCAGCGTGCCGTTGATGAGCGCCAGCACGCCGACGATCACGAACACGTTGATGACGACGGCGAGGTTCGCATAGAGGCCGAACCGGCCGTAGGTGACGAACATGAAGGCGACGACCAGCGCCACCGCCACGGCCGAGGCGAGGATGCCGGCCCGGATCGAATCCGCGCCCAGATCGGGGCCGACGGTCGATTCCTCCACCACCTTCAACGCCACCGGCAATTTGCCCGAACGCAACGCGATCGCGAGCTGGTTGGCGCTGTCCACCGTGAAGCTGCCGGAGATCGAGGCCCGGCCGCCCATGATCGGCTCGTTGATGTTGGGCGCCGAGATCACCGAGTTGTCGAGGATGATCGCGAACGGCTTGTTGACGTTCTCCTGCGTCACCTTGGCGAAGCGGCGACCGCCCTGGCTGTCGAAGGTGATCGCCACCTGCGGCTCGTTCGTCTGCGGCGAGAATTCCTGCCGCGCGTCGGTCAGCATGTCGCCGGTGATGATCGCCGAGCGCTTCACCGCGATGAACGGCACGCCCGAGGGATTGTTCGGATAGGGAAGGATCTGGCTGCCGATCGGCGCCTGCTTGTTGCGGAGCTGGTCCGGCGTGGCCGTGGTGTCGACCAGCTTGAACTCCAGCTTGGCGGTCTTGCCGAGCAGATCCTTCAGCGCCTGCGGGTTCTGCAGGCCCGGCACCTGCACGACGATGCGGCTGGTGCCCTGACGGATGATCGTCGGCTCGCGCGTGCCGAGTTCGTCGATGCGGCGACGGACCACCTCGGTCGCGTCGCCCATCGCGCGATCGACCGCCTGATTGAGGCCAGCGGACGTAGGCGTCAGCACGAAGCGGCTGGTATCCACCACCTGGATGTCCCACTCGCGCTGGCCGGTCATGCCCGCGCCGCCGCCGGTGATCGACAGCAGCCGCTCGCGCGCCGCATCCACCTGCGTGGGATCGCGCAACATGAAGGAAAGCGTGCCGCCGCGCGTCGAGATATCCCCGATCTCGATCCGGGGATTCTGGCGGCGCATCTCGGTCTGCACCTGCTCGCGCATCTGCTCCAGCCGGCTGGACTGGAGATCGTTCACGTCAGCCTCCAGCAGCAGATAACTGCCGCCCGCGAGGTCCAGGCCCAGGTTGATGCGCGGATGCGGGAAGCGGCCCCAGCCGTCCGTCACGCGTTGCGGGAGCAGGCTGGGGATGGCGAGCGCCACGAGTACCGCGAGCAGCGCCCAGATCGACGCGACCTTCCAGCGCGGAAAGTCCAGCATGTCAGTCGTTCGCCGGCTTGCCGCCGAGCGGATTGACCTCCGCCAGCGTCGCCTTGACCACGCGCACGCGGGTGTTGGGGGCGATCTCCACCTCGACGAAGGCGTCCTCCACCTTCGTCACCTTGCCGAGCAGGCCGCCCGCGGTGACGACCGAATCGCCGCGCTTCACCGCGGAGACGGCGTTCTGCAGCGCCTTCATTCGGCGCTGCTGCGGGCGGATCATCAGGAAATAGAAGACGATGAACACCAGGAACAACGGCGCGAGGCCGAGGAACCCGGCGATCCCGCTCTGTTGCGCCGCGCCACCGGCGGCCTGGGCGTAAGCTGGAGAAATGAGCATTTTACCTGTTCATGTCTGATGGGCGGGCAAAACACCCGCGTAGAAGGGTGCGCCGCTACCATCGTAACGATATTGGCGCAACATGAGTGCGGTGTTTAAGCTGCACCGGCAAGAGAGCCGAAAGGAGAGCCGATGACGATTCTGGTGATGGGCACGATTCGTTTGCCCGAAGGCGGCGGCGCAAAGGCGGCGCAGCTGCTGGCCGACCATGCGAAAAAGGTGCGGACGGAAGTCGGGTGCGACGAATATTGCTTCGCCTTCGATGCGGAAAACCCGGATCTGATTCGCATTTCCGAACGCTGGGCGAGCGTGGAGGCGCTGGCCGCGCACGGCGCGGCGGATCATCAGAAAGCGTTCGGCCGGGCGATGCGCGACCATTCCCCGCTCGAAATGTCCGTGGACGCGTGGGACGGAATGCATTGGCGCAAGCTGATCTGAACACGCTTGCGTTGTGGCCGGGGTGCGCGTAGAGGCCGCGCTCCGGTCGGGGCGTAGCGCAGCCTGGTAGCGCATCACACTGGGGGTGTGGGGGTCGCAGGTTCGAATCCTGTCGCCCCGACCAATCTTCTTCGATGGATTCATCGCCGGCGCGGCGGATTGCCGCGCGCGGATTTCCTTTCCGTCAATCCTTTCGCAGATAGCGGAAATACCAGACCTCATGCCCCTGCCGCCGGGCTTTGCGCTCGTAGCGTGTCTCGGGCCAGTCGGCTGGGCGGGTGAGGAAATCGCGCGGACCCTTCGCGGTCCATTCGAAATCGTCGCGCTGGTTCATCACCATCATCGACCAGCGGCAATAGGTGGGGTCGTCGGTGCCAAGGCGGAATTCGCAGCCGGGCTTCAGCTTGCGCGCGATCAGGTCCAGCGGGCCGTGGTTCATCATGCGACGCTTGGCGTGGCGCGCCTTTGGCCATGGATCGGGGTGGAGGAGATAGACGCGTTCCAGGCTCGCGTCCGGCAGCCGCTCCACCACCTCCAGCGCATCGCCCATGTGGATGCGGACATTCTCCAGCCGCCGGTCGCGGACATGGCCGAGCGCGCCGACCACGCCGTTCAGGAACGGCTCGCAGCCGATGAAGCCGGCGCTGGGCGTGGCTTCCGCCTGCCCCGCCAGATGCTCGCCAGCGCCGAAGCCGATCTCCAGCTGCAAGGGCCGCGCATCGCCGAACAGGGTTTCCGCCGAAAGCGGCCCGCGTTCAGGGATGGAGAGGCGGGGCAGCAGGTCTTCCACCAGCGCGGCCTGCGCGGCGCGCAGCGCATGGCCCTGCCGGCGGCCATAGAGGCGTCGGATCGTCGTCGGATCGTTCATGCCGCGCCGGGTAGAGCGCGCGCGCGGCAAGGGCAATGCCGCGTTCATCCACGCGCGTCTAAACCCCCGCGCGTGCAATGAGGCAAGGAGGCGAAACATGCGTTGGGCTTTGGCGCTGGCGACGGGATTCGTGGCGATATCGGCTGCGGGCGATGCGCAACTGGCGTCGGAGAAGTCGATTTCCTTCCTGAAGAGGGAAGGGCGGTGGGCCGTCGTTCCGCTGGTCTGCGACGCCACCAACCGGGACCGCGTGCTGGTGCTGGGCGCGCCGGGCAGGGATAAGCAGATGGAACTCATCAGCTTCGCCAAGCCGGGATTGACGGCGCAGCATGTCTCGGTACGGCTGGGCGAGGGCGATCCGGGCGCGGGGCAGATCTATTATCCGCTGTTCAACAGCGTCGGGCGGCAGATGGGGAACGTCCATGCGATGAACCCCGGCATGGTGGATCGCGGCGCGACCACGCCCGCTGTCACCGCGATCACGCTGGGGCGCGACACCACCAACTGCCGTTTCGCGGCGCAGACGCAGGTGCTGGGGATCACCGGCCGCCGCTCGATCCAGATCGTGCGGACGGAGCGCAACGGCTATCGCTACACCAGCTATAACTTCAACGACGACCTGCCGGAGGTCGATCAGCCCGTGGGGCATGACAATCGCCCCTCGCTGACGATCGACGGCGGGCGGCTGGTGGACCAGAGCGGCGGCAGGCGCGTCTACGAATTCGCCAATGGCGGCTTCGTCTATCGCGTGATGGTGTCGGTGGAGCCGGGCAATCCCGGCGGGGGCGTCGTGGTGACGCAGAACGGGCGCAACGTGCTGCGCGAGGCGTTCGGGGCCTATACGGCGGCGCTGATGTAAGGGAAAGGCGAGCCTGTCGGGGGGAACGCCCCTCGACAGGCTCCGAAACGGGTCAGGCCGCGACGGCTTCCTTCAGCTTGTCGACCAGATCGGTCGCTTCCCAGGTGAAGTGCGTCCCGTCGCTCTCGCGGCCGAAGTGACCGTAGGCGGCGGTCTTCGAATAGATCGGCGCGTTGAGCTTCAGATGCTCGCGGATACCCTTGGGCGTCAGGCGGACGAGCTTCGGCAGCACCTCCTCCAGCTTCGCTTCCGGCACGGTGCCGGTGCCGTGCGTGTCGACATAGACCGAGAGCGGCTCGGCGACGCCGATCGCATAGGAAAGCTGGATCGTCACCCGCCGCGCGAGGCCGGCGGCGACGACGTTCTTCGCCAGATAGCGCGCGACATAGGCGGCGGAGCGGTCCACCTTGGTCGGGTCCTTGCCGCTGAACGCGCCGCCGCCATGCGGAGCCGCGCCGCCATAGGTGTCCACGATGATCTTGCGGCCGGTCACGCCCGCGTCGCCGTCCGGCCCGCCGATCTCGAACAGGCCGGTCGGGTTGACGTAGATCTTGTCTTCGGACGGAAGCCAGCCCTGCGGCAGCACCTCGGCGAACACGCCCTTCACATAATCGCGCAGCTTCGCCTGGCCCGCCTCGTTCGACAATTCGGCGGAATGCTGCGTGGAGACGACCAGCGCGGTCGCGCGTACCGGCAGCTCGTTCTCATATTGCAGCGTCACCTGGCTCTTGGCGTCCGGCTCCAGGAACGGCGCCTTGCCGGAATGGCGATCCGCCGCCATCCGCTCGAGGATCTTGTGGCTGTAGTAGAGCGTCGCGGGCATCAGGCCCGGGGTTTCGTCGGTGGCGTAGCCGAACATGATCCCCTGATCGCCGGCGCCTTCGTCCTTGTTGCCGCTTTCATCCACACCCATCGCGATATGCGCGGATTGAGGATGGAGGTTGTTCGAGAAAGCGAAGGTCTTCCAGTGGAAGCCGGATTGTTCGTAGCCGATGCGCTTCACCGTCTCGCGCACGGTGCGCTCGATCTCATCCAGTATGCCGGGCGCCCAGTTGCCATTGGTGTCCATGATGCCCTTGCCGCGGATTTCGCCCGCCAGCACCACCATGTTCGTGGTGGTGAGCGTTTCGCAGGCGACGCGCGCCTCCGGGTCCTTCGACAGGAACAGGTCTACGATCGAATCGGAAATCTGGTCCGCAACCTTGTCCGGATGGCCTTCGCTGACCGACTCGCTCGTGAAGATGAACGACTGACGCATGATCGCTCCGATAATTTAACGATATAAAGATGGCTTTATATGGCTCCTAGCGCGCGCGCCGCGCGAAGGCAATCGCCATGCCAGCGAGCAGCAGCGCGAACGCCAGCGCGGCCCAATTGCCGACACGGGAGAACAGGGTGGGCGGCAGGGCGGCCGGCATCGGCACGTCGATCGCGCCAGCTTTCTCATGCGGCACGGTGGCGATCAGGCGGCCGTCGGCGGCGATCACGGCGGAGATGCCGTTGGGCGTCGCGCGGACGATCGGCAGCCCTTCCTCGATCGCGCGCATCCTTGCCTGAGCGAGGTGCTGCGGCGGACCCCATGCGCCGAACCATGCGTCGTTCGAGGGGTTGAACAGCAGGCGCGGGCGGTGTGCGCGGTCGATCACCTGCCCGGAGAAGATGATTTCATAGCAGATCTGCACCCCGATCGGCCCGAACACAGGGAGCGACAGGTTGCGCGGCCCCGGCCCGTCCGCGAAGTCCATGTCGCCGGGCACCAGCCGCGCGAGGCCGAGCGGTTTCAGCAGCCACGGCATCGGCAGATATTCGCCATAGGGTACCAGATGCGCCTTGTCGTATCGGCCGATGATCCGCGCGGAAGGTGTAATGGCGAACACCGAGTTGGTCGCGGTGGTGACGTTGCCGTTCGCGTCGAATTGCAGCGCGGTACCGCCGGCCAGCAGGATATCACCCGGCCCCAGCAAGGCCGCCATCCTGCGGCGGAGATAATAAGGGCTGGGCTGGAAGCCGTAGACATAGGCGGGATAGCCGTCCTCGATGAAATCCCGCACCACGCCCTCCGGCCAGAGCAGCAGGCGCGGGTTGCGGCCCGGCTTGCCGGAGAGGGCGGAGAGCCGCGCCAGCAGCAGGTCGCCGTCGCTCTCGCCGCGCTGGTCCTGCGAGACGTTGGGCTGGACGACGACGAGGCGCGGAGCATCGGCGGGTTCGGGAACGGGGCGGTAGCTCATCGCCTGCGCGATCAGCAACGCCACCAGCCCCGCGCCGATGCCGGCATAGGCCACCGGCCTGCGCGGCAGGAGCAGCAGCGCCGCCGCCAGCGCGACGGTCAGCCCGGAGAGCGCATAGGTGCCGATCCACGCTGTCAGCGCCGCCACGGGCTGCACCGGCACCCAGATCACGCCGATCGGATCCCACGCATAGCCGGTGAACATCACGCTGCGCAGCCACTCGCTCGCGATCCACGCCGCGCCGAATGCGGGCGCATAGCCCTTCGTGTTCCGCCACCGCCATGCCAGAGCCGCCGCCAGAGCGGGATAGACGGCCAGATACAGCGCCAGCGCCACCGGCGCGGCATAGCCGAGCAGGGGCGGCATCTTGTCCTGAAAGTCGAAGGCGTGCTGGAACCAGTTGTCGTTGATCGTGAAATGGCCGAGGCCGAACGTCCAGCCCAACCAGAGCGCGCTTTTCCATGTCGGCGCGCGCGCCACCAGCGCGATCCAGCCGGCGAAACAGGCGATGGTCAGCGGCCAGAGCTGAAGCGGAGCGAAGCCGCAGGCGGCCAGCGCGCCGAGCAGAAGCGCGAGCAGGGCGGGGCGTCGGGCGAGGAACATCGCGCGGTCATGCGGGACAGGCACCGGGACGGCAAGCCGGGCTGGCGAAAATCGTGCGCGGGTGTATGATCGAGCCATGACACTCAGGCCCTTCCATCTTGCCTTTCCGGTCCATGATCTCGCTGCCGCCCGTGCCTTCTACGGCGGCGTACTTGGGTGCGCGGAGGGGCGGTCGAGCGATCGCTGGATCGATTTCGACTTTTACGGCCATCAGATCGTCGCGCATCTCGATGAAGGAGCGCGGGGCGGCGGGGCGTCCAATCCCGTGGACGGGCATGACGTGCCGGT
>JAYRJH010000503.1:0-1822 GCA_041906415.1 Sphingomonas sp.
CGGGTCGTGTGGTCGCGATCACGCTCGTAGTGGTGCGCCAGTGGGAATTCCGGCAGCCAGGATTCGCGGCGGATCGTCCAGCTCTCGTAGGTCGGCCTCAGCTGGTCGGGCGCATCCAGCGCGCCGAGATTGACCTCCACCTCGTCGCCGCTATGCCCAAACACCTGCGAGCCGCAGCGCGGGCAGAAGAACCGCCCGGCATAATCCCGCGTCTCGCCCTCGATCGCGACCGCATCCGTGGGGAAGATGGCGGAGGCATGGAACAGCGCGCCGTGCGCCTTGCGGCAGTCCATGCAGTGGCAAAGCCCGACGCGATACGGCTTCCCTCGCGCCACGAACCGCACGTTGCCGCAGCGGCATCCGCCTGTGAGCTGGTCCATCCTGCGCCTCCAACTGGGCTGACGCGCGGCTGATACCGCATGTCGCTGCCACTTATGCGCTGTCGCGCGCAGGGGCAAATGTCGGCGAGTCAAGCCGAACCTGGCAGCGTACCGGGCTGCCGCGCGGCGTGAGTCTGTCACCAAAGGCGCCGGCGCGATGGGCATGGCAGCCAAGACGCCGCGGCCTTGCCCCACCCGGACCCCGTCGCTAGCGTCGATGAACATAAGCAATCAGCATATCGAGAGGGATCGTCATGGACCGTGCAATCGGTCGCCGCAGCTTCGGCAAGAAGGCTCTCGCTGTTCCTTTGCTCGCATCGACCGCGGGGCTCGGCCGCACCGCGCGCGCCGCTGAACCGAGCGTGTTGCGCGTCGCGCCGAATGCCGACCTGGCGATCCTCGATCCGCATGTCACCGCCGCGACGACCACGCTGACGCATGGGCTGCTGATCTACGACGTGCTCTATGCGCTGGACGAGACGCTGACGCCGCAGCCGCAGATGATCGGCCACGACGAGGTTTCTGCCGACGAACTGACCTGGCAGTTCGCACTGCGTCCCGGGCTGAAATTCCATGACGGAACCGCCGTCACCACGCGCGATGTGATCGCCTCGATCAAGCGCTGGATGCCGCGTGATGCGATGGGGCGCGTGCTCGCCTCGACGGCGGTGGCGATCGAGCCCGTGGACGAGCGGGTATTCCGCATTCGCCTGAAGGAGCCCTTCCCGTTCATGCGCTTCACGCTGGCGAATTCCAGCAGCGCCGTGCCGGTGATCATGCGCGAGAAGGAAGCGCTGACGGACAGCTATACGCCAATCCGCGAGACGATCGGCTCGGGCCCGTTCCGCTTCGTGCGCAGCGAATGGCTTGCGGGTGCGCGCGTGGTGTACGAGCGGAACCCCGACTATGTGCCGCGCGAGGAACCGCCGAACGGACTGGCCGGCGGCAAGAAGGTCAACCTGGACCGGGTGGAATTCCGCATCATCCCGGATGCCAGCACGAAATCCAACGCGCTGCGGGTTGGCGAGATCGATTTCATCGACCAGCTTTCCTACAACCAGGCGGGCCTGCTTGCGCGTGCCGCCGGCGTCACGGTTGGTGCAATCTCGCCCATCAACAGCCAGGGCTATATCCGCTTCAACGCGCTGCATCCGCCCTTCGACAAGCTGAAGGCGCGGCAGGCAGTGGCGCTGACGGTGAACCAGGCCGACTACATGGCCGCCGGCATCGGCAAGCCGGAATGGTGGCGCACCTGCTATTCCTACTTCATCTGCGGCACGCAGAACGGAATCGAAACCGGATCGGACGCCTATCGCAAGCCTGACATTGCCCGCGCCAGGCAGTTGCTGGCCGAGAGCGGCTACAACGGCGAAAAGGTGGTGCTGCTGAGCTCGCACGACCTCGACTACATCGGCGCGCTGATCGACGTCGCCGCGTACAAT
>JAYRJH010000504.1:0-1820 GCA_041906415.1 Sphingomonas sp.
TGCGGCGCGTCTGCATCAGGTTCATCGGCTGGCCGAACAGATGGCCTTGCCCCGTCGGGCACCGCATCGCGCGCAGCCGCTCCACGATCGTGTCATTCTCCACGCCTTCCGCCGTGACCGGAAGGTTCAGGCTTTCGCCCAGCCGGACGATCGCATCCGCGATCTCCGCGCGGGCCGGGTCGGTGCAGATACCGGTCACGATCTTGTGGTCGATCTTGATCCGGTCGAACGGCAAAGCGCGCAAATGGGTGAGGCTGGAGACGCCGGTGCCGAAATCGTCGAGCGCCACGCGCACGCCCTGCGCCTTCAGGCTCTCGATGATCGAGGGCGCGATTCCGTGCGGGTCCATCAGCGCGCCTTCGGTCAGCTCGATCTCCAGCCGGGCGGCCGGATAGCCGAGCTCGGTCAGCAGCCGGATCACCTTCTGCGCCAGCCAGGGATCGCGCAATTGCGTCACCGCGAAATTCACCGACAGCACCAGCCGCCGGTCCCAGTCGCGGGCCGCGGCCAGCGCCTGACGCATCACGGAGAGGGTGAGGTCGGCGATCGCTTTCGTCTCGCGCGCCACGTCGATGAAATGCGCGGGCGCGATCGTGCCGTGCGCGGGATGCTCCCATCGCGCCAGCACCTCGAAACCCAGCAACTCCCCGGTGTGGAGGTCCACCAGAGGATCGAAATAGGGCTGGATCGCACCGCTATCGATCGCCTCGGGCAGGCTGCGCGCAATCATCTCTCTCGCGCGGCGACGGGTGGCCATGTCCTGTTCGAACCACAGGATGCGCGCGCCATCCGCGCGGGCGGCGGAGGCGGCGGTTTCAGCGGCCTCCGCCAGCGCCTCTATCGAGCCGCCGTCGCGATCCGACCGCGCCAAGCCGATCGTCGCCTTGCCCCCATGCTGGCTCAACAGCCCCTCGATCCGCTCCGCCATATGCTCTGGCGCCTGAGGGGCGTAGGAATCGATCGTCAGCGCGCAGGCGAACTGCGTCGGCCCGACCACCCCCACCGCTGCCTCTGCCGGCAGCAATGCCGCGATTCCGGGTGCAAGCTCGCCCATCGTGCCGGCGGGCGCATCCGTGCCGATATCCACCATCATCACCGTCACCGCCCGGTCGCCCATGCGGGAAAGCAGGACGGCCCCGGCTTCAAGGAAGCCCTGGCGGTTGGAAAGGCCGCTGCCCGGGTCGCGCGGGATGGCGCGGCCGATCCGCGCGATGCGGCTGCCTATGCCCTGCCGTCGCCGCCACGCCATGAAAGCGAAGGCCGCCGCCAGAACAATCAGCACCGCCGTGATGGCGCGTATTTCCATAGGTGGATCCGATTCCCGGCTCGTGCGTCTGTGAAGCCTGCTCTTGTGGCAGCGACAGGGTATAGAAGGGGTTAAGGCGCTGTGGGTTGCGTCCCGCGCAGCTTTAGAGTAGGCGCCGCACACGTTCCGACGTTGAACGCTGAAGAAAAGCGCCCATGTGGTGCACGCTGGCCGGCGAGGTTTCGCCCGCCGGCGCTTTTGCGTTTGGGGCCGGACCTCCATCCCGGCTGTTGCCGGTGATGGACGACAAGACTAGGATTTTGGATGTTCGACAGCCTCAGTGATCGTCTTGGCGGAGTGTTCGACCGGCTGCGCGGCCGTGGCGCGCTGACCGAGGCGGACGTGCGCCAGGCGATGCGCGAGGTTCGCATCGCGTTGCTCGAGGCGGACGTGGCGCTGCCGGTCGCGCGGCAATTCGTCGAGGAAGCGACCGAGAAGGCGGTCGGGCAGAATGTGCTGCGTTCGGTCACGCCGGGGCAGCAGGTCGTCAAGATCGTCCATGACGCGTTGATCG
>JAYRJH010000037.1:0-12977 GCA_041906415.1 Sphingomonas sp.
TGGCGGGGGCGCCGGACATGCCGCAGGAGCAGTTCCACGAACGCTTCGCCGCGCTCGCCCCGTGGGAACGGGCGATGATCCTGACCGCGCTCGAGCGGCTGAGCGGCCTGCTGGATGTGGAGGATATCGACGCCGCGCCGTTGCTGGACACCGGGGCAATCGATCGTGCCGCCCCGGCCTAGGGCGGATCGCCGCTCAGCAATGCGGGCCGGCGCAGCGCGACAGCATGTAGAGCCGCAGATTCTCGCGCCGGTTGACGCGATAGGCCCCGGTGACGACGCCGCACACCGCCGCGAAGATCAGCAGCGCGAAGCTGGCGAGGCCGATCGCCATCCGCTTGTTCTTCGGCTCCGCCATCGCGCGCAGCGCCTTCCCGGTCTGCGGATAGAGCAGGATCGCGGAATTGGACGGCGACCATTGGGTGCGCTTGAGGTCCATCCGCGTCTCGTGACGGCCCCACATGTCGATCACGACGATCATCACCAGCAGCGAGAGCAGCGCGCTCGGCACCCAGATCATGAAACCGCCGCGCTGCTCGTCGACGATCGACGGGATCATCGCCAGCCGCTCGCTCGCGGCATAAGCGTGATACAATGCGCTGCTCTTGACCGTGAGATAGGCGCCGAGGAGGATCTGCGCGAGGATTGCCAGCCAGATCATCATCAGCCGCTCCCCATGGCTCACGCCCAGCGGCGCGGGCCTGCGCCCGGCGATCCGGCTCCAGAACAGCAGGCCGGTGGACAGCAGGCTGAGGTGCATCGCCAGCCCGATCGCGGCATTGTCCAGCGCGGCGGACTGGAGGGCGGGGATCTCCCAGAGGTAGAAGGCGCCGACATAGAGGAGGAGGGCGATCGCCGGATGGGCGAGGAACCGCCACGCTCCCCGCGTGGCGGGCGCGAGCAGCGCGGGCCGCAGGACGCGCCGCCGCACCGGTTGCGGCAGCCCCGCGACCAGCGTGCCGGCGGGCCGCGCCATCGCGATCAGGATCGGCGTGACGATCCGCGCCACGATGATGCCGATCTGATGGACGTAGAACAGTTCGTGCGCCCATTGCGCGAACGGCCATTGCAGCGACAGGAACAGCATCGCCAGCCCGATCGCGAAGGCGCAATGGCGCAGGATATCGGCCTTCCGCCGGCTCGCCCCCCGCCGCCGCGCGCCCCGCAGATAGACCAGGGCGGCCAGCAGGATCGGCGCGCCGCCAGCCACGAAGAAGATGGGGCCGGGAGAAGTCATGGCCCTCGTCCCTAGGCGCGGCGAATATGACGGTCCAATGAAAATCCCGTCATCTTTCGCCGCTTGGTCATGGACTTCCGAAGGTCTAGCAAAAGCGTGGAAAGGCAGGTCGAGTCGCCCGTCATGACAGATATCCGTGGCCGATCCGGTCCGCTTTCCCCGGAACTGCTCGCCTCGCCGGATGTGCGTGCGGCGCTCGCGCTGGCGGCGGCGAGTCTTGTCCTGTGGTGGCTGTGCCGCTTCCATGCAGCGGCGCTTCCGGCGATCGCGCCGTGGGATTTCTCCTTCTCCTGGTTCTTCGCCACCGCTTTCCCGCTGTGGTGGTATCGGCGCGGGCTGCGCGCGACCGAACCGGCGGAGCGCCCGTCGCGATGGCGCTCGGCGGCGTTCCTGATCGGCATGGCCGCGATCTACGCGGTGCTCCAGACGCGGTTCGAATATCTCGCCGAGCACATGTTCTTCCTGAACCGCCTCCAGCATGTGGTGATGCACCATCTGGGGCCGTTCTTCATCGCGCTGGCCTGGCCGTGGCCGACGATCCTGCGCGGGATGCCGGAGCGGGCGCGGCGGCTGGCGACCGCGCCGCCGGTGCTGCGCTTCCTGCATATCGTCCGCAAGCCGCTGCTCGCCGCCTTCCTGTTCGTCGGCCTGATCGCATTGTGGCTGGTGCCCGCGATCCACTTCCGCGCGATGATCGATCCCCGGCTCTATCTGGTGATGAACTGGTCGATGGTGGGCGACGGCGTGCTGTTCTGGAGCGTCGTGCTCGACCGGCGCGACCGCGCGGGCGCCGGGATATCCTTCGGGATGCGCGCGGCGCTGGCGATCGGGGTGATGTTCCCGCAGATACTGATCGGCGCGATCATCGCGCTGTCGCGCCACGACCTCTACGGCTTCTATGCGTGGTGCGGGCGAATCTATCCTGGCATCGGCGCGCTCGACGACCAGGCCTATGGCGGGCTTATCATCTGGATACCGCCGGCAATGATGAGCGTCGCCTCGCTGCTGCTCGTGCTCGATGCGCTGCGCCGCGCCGAGGAGAAGGCGGAGAAGCCGCGGACGCCGGGCGGCGGGGCGGGGATATCGGCCTCGCGCTGGACAGGGCGCTGAAGCGCCTCAGCCGCCGTTTTCGACCAGTCGCCGCAGGTCGGCGGCGGCGCCGCTCACGTCGGCGTCCCGCGTCGAAAGCGAGCTGACCAGCAGGCGCGCCGCGCCGTCGCGATCGAAGACGTAGATGCCGGAGCTGTGCGTCACCTCATAATCCCGGCCCGGCCGCACCGAATAGGCGACGCGGTATCGCCGGGCGAGCGCGGCCAGCGCATCGGGATCGCCGCGCAGGCCATCGACCCGTGGCCCGAACGCGGCGACATATTGCCGGAGCACCGGCAGCGTGTCGCGATCCGGATCGACCGTGACGAACAGCACGCGGACCGCGCCGGCCTCGCCGCCGAGCCGGCGCAGCACCTGTCCGACATTGGCGAGCGTCATCGGGCAGACATCCGGGCAGCTGGCGTAGCCGAAATAGAGCAACGTCACCTTGCCGCGATAGTCCGCCGCCGTCACCGGCTTGCCGTCATTGGCCCGGGTCATGTCGAACGCCAGCGCCGGCAGGCCGGAGACGGCGGTGTCATGCCATCCCGCCTGCCGGGCGCAGCCGCTTGCCAGCATCAGCATCAGCATGAGCGAGGCGGCAAGCATGCGGGCCAGGCTCCGCGAGGCCGGGTGATGATCGGTGGGCACGGACGGCTCCTTTCAGCCGATGCTCATCGGCGCAACGCGGCCGCGATGCAACGCCCACCTCGCTTCCGGCACGATTTCCGCGCCCGCGCGTTCGGGGATGAAAGATGATCCAGGTTAATCGAGAGGTCCTATGGTCGCGCGCAAGAAGCAGACGGTGGTGAGTTCGGGGATCGAGGGGCTCGATGAAATCCTGCGCGGCGGGCTGCCGGCCTCCAATCTCTATATCATCCAGGGCGCGCCGGGATCGGGCAAGACCACCGCCGCGCTCCAGTTCCTGCGGGCGGGCGTGGCGGCGGGGGAGCGCTGCATCTACGTCAGCCTGTCGCAGACCAGGGCGGAGCTGGAGGCGATCGCCCGCTCGCACGGCTGGACGCTGGACGGCATCCGGGTCGAGGAGCTGTCCTCGTCGGATGCGGTCAACAGCGCCGCCGACCAGACGATCTTCCAGACCGCCGAGCTTCGCCTCGACGAGACGCGCAAGGCCGTCGAGGACGCGATCGAGGAGCACAAGCCGCGCCGCCTCGTTTACGATTCGCTGCTCGAAATCCGGCTTATCACGGGCGACGCGCCGCGATTCCGCCGCGAGCTGATCGCCTTCAAGGCCTTTCTTGCCACGCGCAACGTGGTGGCGCTGCTGCTCGACACCCAGATCCGGGACGATCGCCACACAGGCGAGGAAGTCGAGGGAGTCGCGCACGGCGTGATCTGCCTCGACAAGTCGCTGGAGGAATATGGCACGGTGCGCCGCCGCGTCGAGGTGAGCAAGATGCGCGGCGTGCCCGTCGCCGACGGATATCACGACATGGCGATCCGCGAGGGCGAGGGCGTGGTGGTGTTCCCCCGGATCGTGCCGGGCACCGCCGCCCAGACCGTCAAGCCGCAGCTCATCAAGTCCGGCGTCGACGAGCTGGATGCGATGTTCGGCGGCGGCCAGGAATCGGGGACGACCACATTGGTGATCGGGCAGGCCGGCACCGGCAAGTCCACCATGGCCTCGCTCTATGCCACCGCCGCGCTGAAGCGTGGGGAGAGCGTGGCCCTGTTCCTGTTCGAGGAGCGGATCGAGACCTTCTTCCGCCGCTCCGAGGGACTGGGGATGGACCTGCGCCAGTTCCACCAGGACGGCCAGCTCATCATCCGGGACTTCAATCCCAACGAAATCTCGCCGGGCGAGTTCGGCCAGATCGTGCAGCAGGTGGTCAGCGGCGAGAAGGTGCGGGTGGTCGTGATCGACAGCTTCACCGGCTATCTCAATTCGCTCCCGCGCCGCGAGAAGGCGGTGCGCGACATCCAGTCGCTGCTCAAATATCTCGCCCGCGCCGGCGTGCTGACCATGCTGATCGTCGCGCAGCATGGCCTGCTCGGCCAGGACGTCGGGATCGACGTCGACGTGAGCTTCCTCGGCGACACGGTGCTCCTGCTGCGGATCATGGAGCATGAAGGACGCCTCAGGCGCAGCATCACGGTCGTGAAGAAACGGCACGGCCCGCATGACCTCGACGTGCGCGAGCTGTTCATCCAGAGCTCCGGCGTCACGGTGATCCCGTATAATCCGCTTCCGGATTCGTGAGGTGGACGGTGTCTGGAAACGACGATTCCCTCGACTGGGTGCTGATCCTGGCGCCTTATCGGAGAGATTCCGAATATCTCGGAACGCTGCTCAACCAGCATGACGTGAATGTCAGGGACGCGGCCGGGCCGGAGGAACTGGCGGCGCGGCTGGCCGAGGAGCCGGGCGTGGTTCTCGTCACGCACGAGGCCCTCAACCCGGCGGCGCTGGATATCGTCGCGGACTATCTTTCCGGCCAGCCGGCATGGTCGGAGATGCCGATCATCGTCCTGCTCGACCGGGCGGCCCCCCATGCGCGGATCCGCTCGACGCTCAGCGCCCGGTGGCCGCGCTCGCGGCAGATATTCTACCAGCGGCCGGTGGCGACGCTGGAATTGCTCAGCGGCGTCCAGTCGGCCCTGCTGGCGCGGCTTCGCCAGCGCGAGGTGCGCGATCATATCGATCGCGAGATCGAGCTTCGCCGCGAGCTGAATCACCGGGTGAAGAATATCCTCGCGAGCGTGACCGCGATCTTCGAGATGACGCGCCGGGGCGCCACATCGGTCGAGCAGCTCGCGGATGATTTCGCCGGCAGGCTCACCGCGCTGTCCAAGGTCCATTCCGTCGTCTTCGAGGCGGGCGGCGAAGCGGTCGGCCTCGCGGAGATCGTCGAACGGACCTGCTCGCCCTATCGCAGCGAGAGCGGCCAGCGGATCGCCGCGCGCGGACCGGACGTGCAGGTCACGCGCGACGCAGGGATGACATTGGCGCTGTGCTTCCACGAGCTTGCCACCAATGCGCTCAAATACGGCGCGCTCTCCTGCCCGGACGGGCGGGTGCGGCTGGAATGGGAATTGTCCGGGGAAAGCGATCCGATCCTGACGCTCGGCTGGATCGAAAGCGGCGGGCCGCCGGTGACGGAACCGTCGACGCCGGGCTATGGGACGCGATACATCCGCTCCGCCCTGCGCGGGCTGTTCGGCGCTCCTCCCGAGATCGTCTTCGATCCGCGGGGCCTGCGCTGCGTCGCGGCGGGATCATTTTCTCGCCTTGGTTGAAACGTCGCGGCCGAAAAGCGTTTTAGGAACGATGGTTTCGCCTGCTTCGCCGCTTCGCATATTCTATCTGGAGGACAATCCGCTGATCGTCTTCCATGTCGAGGCCATGATCGAGGATCTGGGCCATGTCTTCGCCGGCTCGGCCGGCAGCCTCGCCGAGCTGATCGCCGGCTTCGACACGTTCCCGATGGATGCGGCGCTGGTGGACATCGACCTTGCCGACGGCCGCACCGGACCCGCCGCCGCCGCCTGGCTGCAGGAGCGCGGCGTCCCGAGCATCTTCGTCACCGGACAGGTTGGGGTGGCGGCCGATTATCCGCTGCTGTCGCTGGGCACCATCAACAAGCCGATATTGGCGCCGGACCTTGCCGCGAAGCTGGAGTTGCTCCGTTCCCCCGGGGCGGGGGCCGGCGAGGCCCGACAGCCCTGACCCACTTGCCTCGAAATCGCTCTAGCCGAGAACTTCAATCGCAGCCGCGCGGGCTATTGCGCGCTGGCGCGTTTCGGCGCGGGACAAGGATCGGCGGAGAGGTGTCTGAAATAACCGTCCCGCGATATGGCGGGCGTCTGGTATTCTGCCGTAATCATTCAAAAAATTCATGTAGATTCCTGTTGTGGGTGATCGGCCCGCGTCTCTCGTTCCACGCGGGCCTTGGCGACGCGTTCCTGGCGGTGCGCCATTTCAAGCCATGCGGCTTCGGCGCGGAGGCATCGTTCGCGGACATTGTTGAGGATGGAGGCGTCGGCCTCGATGCGGCAACGCGCGGCCTGCGCACGGAAATCGGAAGGCTGGACCAATGGCTGTCTCCCAGGAGAGGTTGGCGGCGCCCGGAGAACGGGCGCCGCGCGGCGCAAGGCGGCCGACCTTATTCAGCCGGCTCGAGATTGCATGCCGACTGGCGGCCACGCCTGTCCGCCTCCAGCTCGTAGCTGACGCGCTGGTTCTGGTTGAGGGTCTGCATGCCGGCGCGCTCGACTGCGCTGATGTGGACAAAGGCGTCCGGCCCGCCGTTGTCGGCGGCGATGAAGCCGAAACCCTTGGTGGTGTCGAAGAACTTGACGGTGCCGATCTGGCTCATGGAATATTCCTTCTTCTAAAGATGCGCTCCGGATGAGCGCGCCTGAACGCTGCAAGGCAGAAAGAAGGAAGAAGGGGCCGCAAAGCACCGAAGACCGTCGATTTGCGACTGTAGCGGACGCAATATGGGCAAGCGGAGGGGAATATACAAGCGGCGTGATCCATTTCACTTCCGAAGCGTCGGCCGGATCGGGCGCGCGGCCCTTCGATATACCGGGCACGAGCGTCGGCCATGTGCGGCGCCCGACGCCATTATTTCCGCGCCGGGGTTTCGCGCGGCCGCGCCCGCCGCTATATGGGCGTATCGCTGACAGGACGGTTTCGTAGGCGTCAGCGGCTGAGAGACGATGTGCTCCCGCTTACGTCGGCAGGAGCCAGCCATGGACATCAATCACCTTCTCTCCAGCCACCAGATCGCGTTGATGCAGGCGGATGCCGCCGGATCGCGGGAGGCGGAACTCGCGCACCGCGATCGCGCGCGATGCTATGCGGAACGGGTTCGCGCGCTTCAGATCACGCTTGGCGTGGCTCCGATCTTCGCGCAACTCGGCTGACCTGGCGAAGGCCTTCCCCAACTGAACGGACAGCACGCAATCCTACCCGATATCGGTTCTCGAACATCTGGCCGCAGAACGGAGCATCAGGGTGCATGGAGGATGAACGCGCCGATGCGGGGGCAGGCTCGCGCCCACGGCGGCATGGCAACGGAGCTTGCCCGCGCCTGCGCCGCGCTTTGCCGCGGGAGCGATTTCTTCGCGGCGCGGCTGTGGCCCGGCGACACCGGTGCCGCTGGCGCGCCGCCGCTCACGCCCGAGCATCGATCGAAGGTGATCGCGAACGGACTGCGCGAGCTCGACGTATTCCTCAATATCCTGATCGACGAAGTGTCGCTCGGCCACAGCCTGCCTGCGCGTCCTGGCCAGCGGAACACGGCCAACAAGCTGCGGAATCTGCGCGACGCCCTGGGATTGCCCCATGAGGATCACGAGCGTCTGCTGGCGCTCGGAAGATCGCGGGAATGTCTGTTCCATTGCAGCGGAAGGGTAGGCCGGGGCGACACCCGTCAGGCGCCCGCGCTGACGCTGGGCTGGACGAAGGGGGAGGGCGCGGGGCGCTCGTTGACGCAGGTGCCGGTGGGGGGCACGATCGTCGTCTCGCGCGCGGATATCGAAAGCGTTTGTCATTTCTACCGGGGGCTGGCCGAGGATCTGGCCTTGCCGTTCGGTATCTCTCCGTGAATATGCGCCTTCGCCAGTTCGCGGCACGAGCATCGCGCGGCACCCCGTGAATCAGCGGTCTCATATCCTTGTCGATGCCGATGCCTGCCCGGTGAAGGAGGAGGTTTATCGCGTCGCATACCGGCTGGCGGTGCCGGTGGTCGTGGTCAGCAACTCCCACCTGCGCATACCGCCCCATCCATTGATCGAGCGTGTCGTGGTGAGCGACGGGTTCGATGCCGCCGACAACTGGATCGCGGCGCGCACGGACGGGGCGGCGGTGGTCATCACGTCGGACATTCTGCTGGCGGACCGCTGTCTCAAGGCGGGCGCCGCCGCCGTGATCGCGCCGAACGGCAAGCCGTTCACCAGCAACTCGATCGGGAATGCGGTCGCTGTCCGCGCGATCATGAGCGACCTTCGCGCCGGCGGCGACCGGATCGGCGGGCCGCCGCCATTCAGCAGGGAAGACCGTTCGCGGTTCCTGTCGGCGCTCGACGCCGCGCTGACGCGGCTTCAGCGTCGGCTCGGGCCGTAGCCACTTCCGGGCGTGTCGCCATCTAAAGCGGGCTTCCGATGGAATCCTGATACAATTTGCTGATTTCTGGTGAAGTCTCCGATCGTGCCGGTTGATATCAGCCGGCCGTCGACGGAGGCCACCGGCGATATGCCGCCGAGCGTGCCTGTCACGAACGCCTCATCCGCCGAATAGACTTCGGCGAGGGTGAAATCCTTTTCCCTGACGATCCCAATATCGGTCTCGAACAGATCGATGACCTTTCGGCGCGTGATGCCGTTGAAATTATATCTCCCGGTCGATGTCCACAATTCTCCTTTCCGCACGATGAAGAAGTTGGTGGAGTTGCAGCTTGCGACGAAGCCATGTGGGTCCAGCATCAGCGCTTCGTCGCATCCTGCGTTGATCGCCTGGATCAGCGCCTGGATGAAATTCAGGCGGCTGTGCGAATTCAACCGCAGGTCGAACACGTCCGGCGTGCTGCAGCGGATGGTCGAGGTCAGCAGGTTGAGGCCGCGCTTCTTCTCCGCAGCGATCGGCGCCTTGTGCTCGGCGACGATGATGATGGTCGGCTGGCCGAGCGCGAAGCGCGGATCCTGATTGGGCGTGAGCTTCCTGCCGCGCGTGACCATCAGCCGGATATGCACGCCATCGTGCATCCCGTTGCGCGCCAGCGTGTCGCGGATCGCCGCCGCCACGCCTTCGCGGTCCATGCCGATATCCAGCGCGATCGCCCGGGCTCCCTCGAAGAGCCGGTCGAGATGATCGTCGAGCGCGACGAGCCGGCCCTGCGCCAGCCGTAACCCTTCCCACACGCCGTCGCCGAGAACGAAGCCGGAATCGAAGATGGAAACGGTGGCGCGGTCGCGCGGATGATATTCGCCGTTCACATAGACGAGGATCGATTCGTTGCGCGGGTCTTTCGGATAGGCCTGCGTTCCGAACATGGTGGCGCTGCTGGCGGAAGGGCTGGCCGAATCTCTCGACATGATATGCTCCCAGAAGGGTTCGTGGCGGCGCGTAAGGAATGCGGGATCAGCGCGGCTGGCGGGCGATCCAGGCATCCATCCGGCGGTCGAGAAGATCGAGCGGCATCGCGCCGGCCCCGATCAGTGCGTCGTGGAACGCGCGGATATCGAACTTCGGCCCGAGCGCCTGCTCCGCGCGCGTCCTTATCGCCTTGATACGAATCTCGCCGATCTTGTAGGCGAGCGCCTGACCCGGCTGGCTGATGTAGCGATCGGTCTCGAATTCGACCATCGCCGGGCTGAGCGCGGTGTTGCGCGCAAGGCATTCCTTCGCCTGCTCCCGCGTCCAGCGCATCCAGTGGATGCCGGTATCCATCACCAGTCGGCACGCGCGATACATCTCGAACGACAAGCGCCCGAACCGCTCCTTTGCGTCGCGATAGAGGCCCATCTCGTCGGCAAGGCTTTCGGAATAGAGCGCCCATCCCTCGACGAACGGGACGATCCGGGCATCCCGCCGGAAGGCGGGAAGCGCCTCGTTTTCCTGCGTGAGCGCGATCTGCAGATGATGCCCCGGTACGCCTTCGTGGACCACCCAGGCGGCGAGCTGGTAGAGCGGTGTGGTCGTCGCGTCTTTATGCGACATCATGATGCTGCCCGGCACGCCCTTTTCCGGCGAGCCGGGCATATAGATGTTCGCGGTGCCCTCCTGCTCGGGCGACTTGAAGACCGGCCCCCAGGTCAGGCGGGGCAGTTTGACGAACCAGCGCGGTATGGCGCGATCGGCGCGCTTCGCGACCTCGCTGGCCTTCTCCAGATACTCCTGCGGGCTTGCGGCGTAATTGGCCGGGTCTTTCCTCAGCGCGTCGTTGAACTCGGCGATGCTGCCGGTGAAGCCCAGCGAATGCGTGATGACCTCCATCTCCCGCAGGATGCGGGCGACTTCATGCTCGCCCAGTTCGTGAACCTGCTCCGGCGTCAG
Organism: Sphingomonas sp.; assembly: GCA_041906415.1. GTDB lineage: Bacteria > Pseudomonadota > Alphaproteobacteria > Sphingomonadales > Sphingomonadaceae > Sphingomonas. Next base: position 10,346 of record JAYRJH010000037.1, read on the forward strand.
GTCGGTGGTGGTGAACTTGCGGATCAGGAAGCGGTAATAAGCCTCGCCGTCCGGCAGGTCGCGCGCCGCGAGCGATTGCCTCGCCCTGGGCCGATATTCGTCTCGCATGAAGGCAAGCGTTTTTTGCTGGGCGGGGCGGACCTGGGTTTCGATCAGCATGGTCGCCTGCTTCAGCAGTTGCTCCCGTTCGGCCGGGGGGATCGAGGGCGGGAGTTTCGCCAGCGGCTTGAGCAGCGCATCGTCGGCGACCGGCGTGGCCACAGCCGCCTGAAGCGGCCGGAGGACCGCGTCGACGATCAGGCGCGGCTGGGTGAATCCGTCTTTCAGGCCGCGCCGCATGTTCGCGATATGCGCGTCATAGAATTCGGGCACGCTCGCCAGCCGCCGAAGCCAGTCTTCGGCGTCCTTCCTGTCGCGGATGACCGTCGTGTTCGCGGTATAGCCGAGCGTCCGGAAGAATCCCTGCCCGTTGGAAAACGGGATGCGCCCTTCGTCGAACCGGAAAGCGTCCAGATCCTTGCGCAGCATCTCGCGCAGGAAATCGCGGTCGAATTGCTCAGCGGCATCGGATGTCGGGGCAAGGCGGTCGAGGCGCGCCTGGAGCGCGCGCAATTGCCGTTCCCGCTTGTTCCGGCCCGCGGGGGAAACATCGGGCCATGCGGGCAGGACCCCGGATTCCGCCACATCCTCGTTTTCGGCTTCCCCGGTATATTCTCCGGCGATGGCATATAGCGGCGACGACCGGGCGCCGGTCCCCTCGGCCATGACCGTCGCGGGCTGCATCGCGATAGCCAGAAGCGTGAGGGCGGGCGCCCGCCGGATGGTCCGGGGAAGATGAATGTGCATGAGCGCGGTCTTTCATGGCTCCGGTTTATTGTCAACAATCGATTATCTTGTTACTGACCCGAATTCCGATCCGGTATGGGGAGAGCGCGTGATGGTGCGGAGTAGGTTGGCGTGGTCATCTATGCTCCGGCTCGGTCGCCGGGGCGCACGCACGACGCTGGCGGTTTGTCTGGCGGCGGTTTCCATGATCCCGCTGGCCCCGGCCGGCGCCGGAGAAGCCGCTCCGGCGGCGGAGGCCGCGGAGATGAGTCCGCAATATGAAAGCCTGCTCATCCGCAACGCCATGCTGATCGACGGCACCGGATCGCCGCTTCGCGGCATGGTCGATATCCTCATCCGGCGCGGGACCATCGTGGATATCCACGATTCGGTGCCGATCCTGTCGAGCACCGGCGCGGCGCTGTGGGGCAAGGGCGCCGCGGATCATGTCGAGCGGGTCATCGATGCGAAGGGCAAATATGTGATGCCCGGCCTGATCGACGCGCACGCGCACCTCTATCCCCCGACGCCGCGCGAATTCATCTACAAGCTGTTTCTGGCGCATGGCGTGACGAGTCTCCGGAACCTCGACGGGGATCTGGGCGAAGGGACGACGGTGCCGGAGGGCATCCTCGCCGAAAGGAAGCGCATCGCCGCCGGCGCGGTGATCGCGCCGCGCTTGTGGGTCTACCCCTTCCTGCCGGATTCCGTGAAGACGGCGGCGCAGGTGCCGGCGCTGGTGAAGCGATGGCACGAGATGGGGGTCGACGGCATCAAGCTGCTGAAGGCGGAGCAGCTTTATCCCGACATGCTGCGCGCGCTTGGCGAAGAGACGAAGCGCTACGGCATGGGGCTGGCCGTCCATATCCCGCAAAGCGCCTCGCCCGGCGTCAACGCGCTGGTGGCGGCGGAAAGCGGCGTCACCAGCGTGGAGCATCATTACGGCTATCCCGAAACCGCCTTGCCGGACACGACCATCCCCGTGCTGCCGCTGGGCTACGATTATGGCGACGAGCGGCAGCGGTTCCGCGAGACGCTCGCGCTGTGGCATCAGGCCGACATGGAGAAGCTGTTCGCCCAAACCGTGCCCGCGCTGGTGCGCGCCAGCCGTGACGGGCGGTTCACGATGGACCCGACGATGGTGGTCTATGAAAAGCAGCGCGATCTGCTGCGCGCGGCCAATGCCCCGTGGCTGGAATATTATGCGCGGCCAAGCGACTTGCGGCGCTGGCGCACCCCGGACCCGGCGCGACACGGCGCGATCTTCGATCGCTGGACCAGCAACGACGAGGCGTCGGCGGCGCAATCCTATCGCCGCTGGATGGCCTTCATCCGCGAATATGTGAAGCAGGGCGGGCACCTTTCGGTCGGGTCGGATTCCGGCGGCCCGTTCCAGCTCTACGGCTTCCAGACCATCCGCGAGCTGGAATTGCTGCTGGAGGCCGGCCTCACCCCGTTGGAGGTGATCCGCGCGGCGACACAGGAGGGCGCGCGGACGCTCCAGGCGCCGAAGCTGGGCGTGTTGCGCGCGGGTTATGCGGCGGACCTGCTGATCGTCGACGAAAACCCGATCGAGAATTTCAAGGTGCTGATCGGTCGCCCGCCTGTCGATGCTTCGGGCGTTTCGCAGCGCCGGACGCTGATCCGCGCCGTCATCGTCAACGGCCGCGTCCTCGATCCCGATCGCCTGCTTGCCGATGTGGCGCATATTGTCGATGCCGAGCGCGCGCGGATGCGCCATTGACCTCGATCTTCATCGCCGCCGCCTTCAGCAACCTGCCCGGCCGCGGCAACCCGGCCGGCGTCT
>JAYRJH010000038.1:0-12949 GCA_041906415.1 Sphingomonas sp.
CGGTCGCCGCCTTCGCGGCGGGGGCCGCGATCACCGCGATCACCGCGATCGCCGCGCGGTTCGCGCGCGGGGCGGGTGTCCTCCAGCTCGGCGCCGGTCTCCTGATCGACGACGCGCATCGACAGGCGAACCTTGCCGCGCGGATCGATCTCCAGCACCTTGACCTTGACCTCCTGGCCTTCCTTCAGGACGTCGGAGACCTTCTCGACGCGCTCGTTCCTGATCTCGGAGACGTGGACGAGGCCGTCCTTGCCACCCATGAAGTTCACGAACGCGCCGAAATCGACGAGATTGACGACCTTGCCGTTGTAGATCTTGCCGACCTCGGCCTCTTCCACGATGCCCTTGATCCAGTTCATCGCCGCCTCGATCTGCGCGCCGTCGGACGAGCTGATCTTGATGACGCCCTCGTCGTCGATGTCGACCTTCGCGCCGGTGGTGGCGACGATCTCGCGGATCACCTTGCCGCCGGTGCCGATCACGTCGCGGATCTTCGACTTGTCGATCTGCATCGTCTCGATGCGCGGGGCGTGGGCGGAAAGCTCGGTGCGGGTCTCGCCCAGCGCCTTGTTCATCTCGCCCAGGATATGCGCGCGGCCTTCCTTGGCCTGCGCCAGCGCCGCCTCGAAGATCTCCCTGGTGATGCCGGCGATCTTGATGTCCATCTGCATCGTGGTGATGCCTTCGGACGTGCCGGCCACCTTGAAGTCCATGTCGCCGAGGTGATCCTCGTCGCCCAGGATGTCGGACAGGATCGCGAAATCCTTGCCTTCGAGGATCAGGCCCATCGCGATGCCGGAGACCGGGCGCTTCAACGGCACGCCGGCGTCCATCAGGCTCAGCGAGCCGCCGCACACCGTCGCCATCGAGGAGGAGCCGTTCGACTCCGTGATGTCGCTGGTGACGCGGATCGTATAGGGGAACTCCTCCTTCGTCGGCAGCACCGGATGCAGCGCGCGCCACGCCAGCTTGCCGTGGCCGACCTCGCGGCGCCCCGGCGCGCCGAAGCGGCCAACCTCGCCGACCGAATAGGGCGGGAAGTTATAGTGCAGCATGAAATGCTGGTAGGAGAGGCCGTTCAGCCCGTCGATCATCTGCTCCGCGTCGCGCGTGCCGAGCGTGGTGGTGGCGATCGTCTGCGTCTCGCCGCGCGTGAACAGGGCGGAGCCGTGCGCGCGCGGCAGGAAGTGCACCTCCGCCTCGATCGGGCGGACCTGCGTGGTGGTGCGGCCGTCGATGCGGCGGCCGTCCTTCAGGATCGCGGTGCGGACGATATCCGCCTCCAGCTTCTTCACAAGCTTGGCGGCGACGAGCTGCTCCTGCGCGGGCTTGTCGGCCATGGCGGCCTTGGCCTTGGCGCGCGCCTCGCCCAGCGCGGTCTGGCGCGCCTGCTTGTCGGTGAGCTTGTAGGCGGCGGTGATGTCCTTGCCGATCAGCTTCTTCAGCTCGGCCTTCAGCGCCTTCTGGCCGTCGTTGGCGGGAAGCTCCCACGGCTCCTTCGCGGCCTTCTCGGCGAGGTCGATGATCGCGTCGACGACCTGCTGGCACGCCTTGTGGGCGAACAGCACCGCGCCGAGCATCACTTCCTCCGAAAGCTCCTTCGCTTCGGATTCGACCATCATCACCGCGTCATGCGTGGCGGCGACGACCAGATCCAGCTCGCCCTCGGCAACCTCGGCGTCGCTCGGGTTGAGCTGATACTCGCCGTCCTTGTAGCCGACGCGGGCCGCGCCGATCGGCCCCATGAACGGCACGCCGGAGATGGTGAGCGCGGCGGACGCAGCGACCATCGCCACGATGTCCGGCTCGTTCTCGCCGTCGTAGGAGAGCACCTGCGCGATGCAGTTGATCTCGTTGTAGAAGCCTTCCGGGAACAGCGGGCGGACCGGGCGGTCGATCAGGCGGCTGACGAGCGTCTCACGCTCGGTAGCACCACGCTCGCGCTTGAAGAAGCCGCCCGGGATGCGCCCGGCGGACGAGAATTTTTCCTGATAGTGAACAGTGAGCGGGAAGAAATCCTGCCCTTCCTTCACATTCTTGGCCGCGGTGACGGCGCACAGCACCACCGTTTCGCCGAGCGTCGCGATCACCGCGCCGTCGGCCTGGCGGGCAACCTTGCCCGTTTCGAGCGTGAGGGTCTTTCCGCCCCACTCGATGCTTACCTTCTGGGTATTGAACATTGCGTTTCCTTTGGACCGGACGCCCTATGCGTCCGGGGCCTCATTTGCAGGCTGTCCGGCCTGCGCGGTGTAGGGCGAGGGTTCGCCCGTGCCCGTTCGCCGGATTGCGAAGGGGCGGATAAGCGAAGGGCGCCGCGAGGGCGCCCTTCGTGTCACTTGCGAAGACCGAGCTTCGCGATGAGGGCGAGGTAGCGATCCCCGTCCTTCTTGCGGAGATAGTCCAGCAGCGAACGCCGCTTGTTGACCATCATCAGCAGGCCGCGGCGGGAGTGGTTATCCTTCGCGTGGCCCTTGAAGTGCTCGGTCAGGTTGCGGATGCGCTCCGTGAGGATCGCGACCTGCACCTCGGGGGAGCCGGTGTCGCCATCCTGGCGGGCGTGCTCCTTGATGAGTTCCTGACGGCGCTCGGCGGTAATCGACATGAATTCAGTCCTTCGACATCACGATCACAGATTGAAGCCGCGGACGACGCGGACCTGCTGGTCCGCCACATCGACCAGCGCCACCGGCACATCGTCCAGCAACGCAAGGCACAAGCCATCCCCGGCAACGACCCCGGCCAGAACCCGCCCCTGACGGAGCGCCCCTGCCTGGTCGGGAGAGAGGGAGAGAGCCGGGATGTCGTCCAGCGCCACCCTCAGGGGCAGGAGAGATTGTTCAAGCGCGCGCCTTTGGCCCAGTTCGGCCAGTTTGTCCAGCGATATCGCATGGGACAGGCCGAACGGCCCGGCCTTGACGCGCCTTAGATAGGCAACGTGGCCCAATGCGTCGAGGGCATGGGCGATATCGCGCGCGAGGGAGCGGATATAGGTGCCCTTCGAAACATTGGCGGTGAGGGTGATCTCCTCCAGCGGCCCTTCCGGCGAAGGATGGGAGGTGAGGGCGCGGATCGTCACGTCGCGGCTCGCCAGCGTCACCTCCTCGCCGGCGCGGGCGAGGTCATAGGCGCGCTGGCCGTCCACCTTCAGCGCCGAATAAGCGGGCGGCACCTGCGCGATCGGGCCGGTGAAGCGCGGCAGCACCGCCTCCAGTTCCATGCGGGTCGGGCGCGCGTCGCTGGTGGCGATCACCGGGCCTTCGGCGTCCAGCGTATCCGTCTCCTCGCCGAAGCGGATCGTGAAGTCATAGGTTTTGTCGCTGTCGAGCATCCGGCCGGCGAGCTTGGTCGCCTCGCCCAGCGCGATCGGCAGCACGCCGGAGGCGAGCGGGTCGAGCGTGCCGCCATGCCCCACCTTCGCTTTGCCGTAGCCGCCCGCGCGCAATGCGCGCTTCACCGCGCTCACCGCCTGCGTGGAGCCGAGGCCGAGCGGCTTGTCGAGGATCAGCCAGCCGTTCATCCGAACAGGTTCGCGAAGCCGAGGAAGAAGCGCACCAGCGCGTCCGCCGGCGGGCCGACGATATGCTGCACCACATTGGCGCCGGGGACGATCATCGGCAGCACCACGAGCAACAGGATCAGCAAGGGAAAGCCGAACGGCGCCAGCCGCGCCCATTGCAGGGCGAGCGGGCGCGGCAGCACCCCTTCCACCACGTGCCCGCCGTCGAAGGGCGGGATCGGCAACAGGTTGAACACCGCCAGAAAGACGTTTATCATCAAGAAGTTGATGAGGTTGTTCCACAGGAAGCCGGTCAGGCCTCGCGGTGGGCCGCTGCCCAGGACCGGGCCCGCGATCACCCCGATCGCGACGGCGGTGACGGCCGCGAGCAGCAGGTTCATCGCCGGCCCCGCCAGCGCCACCGCCACCATGCCCCAGCGCGGATTGCGCATCCGCCGCGCATCCACCGGCACCGGCTTCGCCCAGCCGAACACCGGCGCCTTGGCGATGGCGAGCACCAGAGGCAGGATCACCGTGCCGACCGGATCGACATGGCGCAGCGGGTTGAAGCTCAGACGGCGCTGTTCGCTTGCGGTCTGGTCGCCCATGGCGCGCGCCATCAGGCCGTGCGCGACCTCGTGGAAGACGATCGCGAACACCAGCGGAATGATCCACACCGCTGCGGCGTAAAGAACGTTGTCGGGGTTCATGGCGCGTGATCTAGGGATGAAGCGGGCGATTGGATAGGGGAGGGCCTAGCGGAGCGCGCCTTCCATCGCCTCCACGAAATGCCGCCGGCACAAGGCGACATAACGATCGTTGCCGCCGATCTCGGTCTGGCGGCCGTGCGCCACGGCGCGGCCTTCGGCGTCGACACGCAGGTTCATCGTCGCCTTGCGTCCGCATGCGCAGACCGACTTGATCTCGATCAGCGCGTCGGCCAGCGCCAGCAGCCGCGCCGAACCCTCGAACAAAGCCCCCCGGAAATCGGTGCGCAGGCCATAGGCCAGCACCGGAATCCCATGCGTGTCCGCCAAACGCGCCAACTGATCGACCTGCGTGGCGGTGAGAAATTGCGCCTCGTCCACCAGCACGCAGGCGAGCGGGGCGGACGCATGGCGCTCCAGCACCGCGCCCGCGATATCGGTCGCGGCGTCGAACATCGTCGCGGGCGCGGCGAGGCCGATCCGCGAGGAGATCGTCCCCGCCGCGAAGCGATCGTCCACGGCCGCCGTGAACAGCATCGTCGCCATTCCCCGCTCGCGATAGTTGAAATCGGCCTGCAGCAGGTTGGTCGATTTGCCAGCGTTCATCGAGGCATAATAGAAATAGAGCTTCGCCATCCGGGCGCTCAATCGAGATCGCGCGCGACGCCGGGCGCGCGGAGCAGCGCGTCGATATGGCTGCCCTCGTCGAAGCTTTCGTCGGCGATGAACTTCAGCTTCGCCGCATATTTCATGTTCACCCGCCGCGCGACCTCTCGCTGGAGGAAGGCGGTGTTGGTGCGCAGCGCCTTCAGCACCACGTCCTCGTCCCTGCCGAGCAGAGGCTTCACGAACACGGTGGCGTGGCGCAGGTCCGGCGACATGCGCACCTCGGTGATCGATACGAGGTGCGAGGCGAGCGTGTCGTCATGCACGTCGCCGCGTTGCAGGATCTCGGACAGCACATGCCGCACCTGCTCGCCCACCCTCAGGGTGCGGACCGAACGGTCTCCGGCCTGATTGCCTGTCATCCGGTTTCTCTACTCCCGTCACCCCGGCCTTGTGCCGGGGTCCACCAAGCCGCGAACGTTGCGGCTTGCGCTTCCTGCCTCTCGCCTGCCTCCCGGTGGACCCCGGCACAAGGCCGGGGTGACGGGAGGAAAGCCGCCTAGAGCGTCCGCTCGCGTAGCTCGACCTCGAAGGTTTCGAGGAAGTCGCCCGGCTTGATGTCCGTGAAGTTCTGCGTGAACGTCACGCCGCACTCCAGCCCGGCGCGCACCTCCGCCACATCGTCCTTGAAGCGGCGCAGCGAAGCGATCTCGCCATTGTAGATGATGACGTCGTTGCGCGTGATTCGCGCCTTGAGCGCCTTGCGGATGACGCCTTCGGTGACGAGCAGGCCGGCCGCCTTGCCGTGCTTGCCGGCGGAGAAGACCTCGCGGATTTCCGCGCGGCCGACCACCGTCTCGAACGCCTCGGGGCCAAGCTCGCCCGCCATGCCGGCGCGGATCTCGTCGATCAGGTCATAGATGACGTCGTAATATTTCAACGCCACATGATGCCGCTCGGCGATCTCGCGCGCCTTCGCATTGGCGCGGACGTGGAAGCCGATGATCGGCGCGCCGGAGGCGGCCGCGACGTTCACGTCGCTTTCCGTGATGCCGCCGACGCCCGAATGCAGGATGCGCACCTTGATATCGTCGGTCGACAGCTTGTTGAGGCTGGCGACGATCGCTTCCACCGTGCCCTGCGTATCGGCCTTGATGACCAGCGGATATTCGATCGCCTGGTTGGCCTTCAGCGCGGAGAACATGCTCTCCAGGCTTGCCGGCGCGGCGGTGGTGCGCTTCTGCGTCAGCACGCTCTGGCGATATTCCGCCACCTCGCGGGCGCGGGATTCGTTCTCCACCACCTGCAGCTGATCGCCTGCCGACGGCGTGCCGGAAATGCCCAGCACCTCGACCGGCATGGACGGCTCCGCCTTCTTGAGCTGGCGGCCCTTGTCGTCCACCAGCGCACGGACCTTGCCGCTTTCCGCGCCGACGACGAACACGTCGCCCACCTTCAGCGTGCCGCGCGTGACCAGCACGGTCGCGACCGGGCCGCGACCCTTGTCCAGCTTCGCCTCGAGCACGATGCCCTCGGCGGCGCGGTCCGGATTGGCCTTCAGCTCCATCAGCTCGGCCTGGAGCTGGATTTTCTCGATCAGCTCGTCCAGGCCGGTCTTCTTGAGCGCGGAGACCTCCACGTCCTGAACGTCGCCGCCCATCTCCTCGACGACCACCTCATGCTCAAGCAGGCGCTCGCGCACGCGCTGGGCGTTGGCCTCGTGCTTGTCGATCTTGTTGATCGCCACGATCATCGGCTTGCCGGCCGCCTTGGTGTGGTTGATCGCCTCGATCGTCTGCGGCATCAGCCCGTCGTCCGCGGCCACCACCAGCACCACGATATCCGTAACATCCGCGCCGCGCGCGCGCATCGCGGTGAAGGCTTCGTGGCCCGGCGTGTCGAGGAAGGTGATCTTCGACTTGTCCTTCAGCGTCACCTGATAGGCGCCGATATGCTGGGTGATGCCGCCGGCCTCGCCCTTCACCACATCGGTGCCGCGCAACGCGTCGAGCAGGCTGGTCTTGCCGTGATCGACATGGCCCATGATCGTCACCACCGGCGGGCGCGGCTTGAGATCCGTATCGTTGTCCGGCGCGGTATCGCCCTGGAGATCGATGTCCGAATCCGAGACGCGCACGATATTGTGGCCGAATTCGGTGACGAGCAGCTCGGCGGTGTCCTGATCGATCGTCTGGTTGACGGTGACGGGCATGCCCATCTTGAACAGCGCCTTCACGAGGTCGGCGCCCTTCTCGGCCATGCGGTTGGCGAGTTCCTGCACGGTGATCGCTTCCGGCACCTGCACGTCGCGATATTGCTTCGCCTGCGGCTCGCGCGAGCCGCCGAACTGCGAGCGGCGCTCCTTCTCGCGCGCACGCTTCAGTGCGGCGAGGCTGCGCGCGCGCGCGCCTTCCTCGCTCAGCGCGCGGTTGACGGTGAGCTTGCCGCCACGCCGCTCGTCGCCCTTGCGGTCACGCTGCTGCGGGCGCGCCGGGGGCGCGTTGCGCGGCGTCGCCTGGCCCGAAGGCAGGCTGCGCTGCTGCTGTCCACCGCCCGACGGAGCAGGAGTGGATGCGGTGGATGCGGCGGGCTTTGCCGTCGGCTCGGGCTTCGGCTGCGGCTTCGGAATCTCCGGGCGCACGACCGGCGAGAAACGGCGCGGGGCCGGCATCGCGGGATCGCGCGCCAGCTCCAGCGCCGGCGGAGCCGGCGGCGGGGGAGGCGGGGGAGGCGGTGCGGGCCGGGCCGCGACGGGCGCCGGAGCCGCGGGCGACGGCTCGGCGGCCTTCTGCGCTTCGGTTTCGGGCGCGGGTTCGGGCGTTGCGGCGGGAGCGGGCTTAGGCTCCGGCGCGGGTTGCGCGGCGACCTTGGCTTCCGCCTCACGCTTCTCCTCCGCGCGACGGGCTTCTTCCTCGGCGGCGCGCTGACGCTCCGATTCCTCGCGGCGGCGCTGTTCCTCCAGCGCCTGCATCCGCTGCTCCTCGGCCTCGCGCAGCAGGCGAGCCTGCCGCTCCTGCGGCGTTTCGCCGGCCGGCGCGCGCTGCGGCGCGGCCGGGCGCTGCGGCTCCGGCGCCTGCTGGACGGGCGGGGGAGGCGGTGCCGCCTGAGTCGTCTGTTCAGGCGCGCCCGCCCCCGCGGGGCCGAGCACGCGGCGGCGCTTCACTTCCACCACCACCGTGTTCGAACGGCCGTGGCTGAAGCTCTGCTTCACCTTGCCGGTCTCGACCGTGCGCTTCAGCCCCAGAGGCGCGCGCATGCCAAGTTTCGGCTTGTCGTTGTCGGTCTCGCTCACTCAAATTCCTCGTGCGTCGTCACGGCCGGTTGCCCGGATGATCGTCCGGGCGTCGATGCGCCTTGCGAGGCCGTTTCGCAAGGCATCGGATTCAGATCAGGGCCGATAAAGTGCAGCCAGCGATCGAGCGCTTCGCCCAGTCGCCCGGCCGCAAGGCGGTCGGTGACGCCGATATGTACCACATTTTCGCGGCCCAGCGCCATCGACAATATGGGGCGTGAAAGCGGCAACGCCAACCCCTTGAGATCGCTTCCTTCGCGGTTCCGGCCGACTCGCCATGCCTGCGCCAGCTTCCCGCGCCCGTCGTCACCCGCGTCGGCGGCGTGATAGAGGGCGTGGAGCTTGCCATCGCGCGCGGCGGCGGCGATCCGTTCCGCGCCGGTCAGCAATGTGCCGGCGCGCGCCTCCAGCCCCAGCCGGTCGAGCGCATTGCGCTCCAGCGCGGCCGCGACCAGCGTGGGAAGGTCTTCGGGAATCGTGAAGTCGTTCGTCCTGAACGCCCGGGCCAGCGCGCCGCGCAGCTTGCCCTTCGGCCCGGCGGCGGCTTCCAGCTCCGCGCGCGTCACGCCGATCCACGCGCCACGGCCGGGAGCCTTGCCGCGCACGTCCGGCAACACGCGCCCGTCCGGTGACAGCGCCAGCCGGATGAGCGTGTCGCGCGGGCCATGCTCGCGACCGAGGATGCAGGTGCGGGTGGGGGTCGTTACGGTTTCATTGCGAGGGTGCCGCATGAGCGCCTCCCTCGGGTTTGCGGTCGGCGATCAGGATGCCGGCCGCGCCGTAATTCTCCGGCGATACCTCCTCGATCACGACCTGCACCGCCGCCGGGCTCTTGCCCAGCCGCGACACCAGCGAGGCGGTGACATCGGCCACCAGCCCCGCCTTCTGCTCCTTCGTCGCGGAGCCTGCCAGCCGGATCGAGACGAAGGGCATCAGGCCTCGGACGCCTCCGGCGCTTCGCTGCCCTGATCCTCATCCTCGAACCAGTGCGCGCGGGCGGCCATGATGATCTCATTGCCCTGTTCGTCGGAGAGGCCGTATTCGGCGAGCACGCCGCCCTTGTTCTCGGCCTTGCGCGGCGCATCCTCGTTGCGGCGGCGCGGCTCGGCGCGGCGCTTCTCCACCAATTCGTCGGTGGCGAGATCGGCGAGATCGTCCAGCGTCCTGATCCCTGCCTTGCCGAGCGTGACCAGCATCGCCTCGGTCAGATAGGGTAGCTCGGCCAGCGCATCCTCGACGCCCAAAGCACGGCGTTCCTCGCGCGCGGCGGCCTCGCGGCGCTCCAGCGCTTCCTGCGCGCGGCTCTGCAATTCCTGCGCGAGATCCTCGTCGAAGCCCTCGATGCCGGCCAACTCGTCCAGCTCGACATAAGCCACTTCCTCAAGCTCGCTGAAGCCCTCGGCCACCAGGAGCTGCGCCAGCGTCTCGTCCACGTCCAGCTCGTTCTGGAACAGCTCGGAATTGCGGACGAACTCCTGCTGGCGCTTCTCGCTCGCATCCGTCTCGGTGAGGATGTCGATCGCCTTGGCGGTGAGCTGCGAGGCGAGGCGGACGTTCTGGCCGCGGCGGCCGATCGCCAGGCTGAGCTGGTCGTCGGGCACCACCACCTCGATGCGGTCGTCCTCCTCGTCGATCAGCACGCGGCTGACGTTCGCGGGCTGGAGCGCGTTGACCACGAAGGTCGCGGTGTCGGGGGACCAGGGGATGATGTCGATCTTCTCGCCCTGCATCTCCTGCACCACCGCCTGCACGCGGCTGCCCTTCATGCCGACGCAGGCGCCGACCGGATCGATGCTCGAATCGTGGGAAATCACGCCGATCTTGGCGCGGCTGCCCGGATCGCGCGCCGCCGCCTTGATCTCGATGATGCCGTCGTAGATTTCCGGCACTTCCTGCGCGAACAGCTTTTTCATGAAGTCCGGGTGCGCGCGGGACAGGAAGATCTGCGGCCCGCGATTCTCGCGCACCACCTTCAGGATCAGCGAGCGGATGCGATCGTTGACGCGCACCACCTCGCGCGGGATCTGCGCGTCGCGGCGGATCACGCCCTCGGCGCGGCCGAGATCGACGACGACATGGCCGAACTCGACCCGCTTGACGACGCCGGTGATGATCTCACCCGCGCGATCCTTGAATTCCTCATACTGGCGCTCGCGCTCGGCGTCGCGGACCTTCTGGAAGATCGTCTGCTTCGCGGCCTGCGCCTGGATGCGGCCGAACTCGATCGGGGGCAGCGGATCTACGAGATAGTCGCCGACGGCCGCGCCGGGCTGGAGCTTCTGCGCGCCCTTCACGTCCACCTGCTTGTAGATGTCGTCCACTTGCTCGACCACCTCGACGACGCGCCACAGGCGCAGGTCGCCGTTGTTGGGATCGAGCTTGGCGCGGATGTCCATCTCCTGGCCGTAGCGGGTCCGCGCGGCGCGCTGGATCGCATCCTCCATCGCCTCGATGACGATGGCGCGGTCGATCATCTTTTCCGATGCGACCGAGTTCGCGATCGCGATCAGCTCCGCCCGGTTGGCGGTGACGCCGGTGGCCATTATTCGGTTTCCTCTGCTTCGATTTCTTCTTCCGCGCCCTCTGCGGAGAGCGGGACTGTTGCCTTGATGAGCTTGTCCGTCAGCACCAGCTTCGCGTCCACCACGCCGCTGAAGGGGACGCGGGCGATCGTGCCGCTTTTTTGCTGGACGATGACGATCGTCTCGCCCTCGATGCCGGAAAGCTCGCCCTTGAACTGCTTCTGCCCGTCGATCGGCGCGTCGAGCACGATCCGCGCCTCATGGCCCGCCCAGTCGGCGAAATCCCTGAGCCGCGTCAGCGGGCGATCGATGCCGGGGGAGGAAACCTCCAGCCGATAGGCCTCCTCGATCGGGTCCGTCTCGTCCAGCATGTCGGACAGGCGGCGCGACAGCTCGGCGCAGTCGTCGATGGTGAGCTGCCGCGTGTCGGGGCGCTCGGCCATCACCTGCAGCGTCCGCTCGTCGCCCTTGCCGAACAGCCGCACGCGCACGAGTTCGAAGCCCAGCGCCTTGGCCTCGGGCTCGATCAATCGGGTCAGTGCGGCGTTGTCCGCCATGGGTTCTCCGGATATGCGTTGTTGCCGCCGCGAAGGGGAGCCTCCGCAGCCTCTTCATCTGGCGATGTAGAGAAAGCAAGCCGCATATAGGCGGAACGCAAGCGCCGCGCAACCCGGCAATGCCGGCCCGCAATGGCTGCTTGACTCGCGCCGCGCGCGCCGCCACAGCCTGCCCCGGTCGTGATCCGGGCAACCGGCAAGGCACGCGCGGGAGAGGGTTGCCGCTGGCAACCGCCGAAGGAGCAACCGCCCCGGAATCTCTCAGGCAAAAGGACCGCGCGGGCCGAACGATACTCTGGAAAGCAGGCATGGCTTCCAGCCGCGCCTCACCGAAGGGGTAAGCGCGCGCGGATCACGCGCGGCGTGAAGCTCTCAGGTTCCGTGACAGAGGGGGTGAACGGATCGGTGCATGGGCATGGCCCCCGTGCCGGTCGCCCCATTCTGCCGGAAGATGCCCGATGAGCGATACGCCTCCCAACGACGACGGTTACGAGGAACCCGCGATCCAGACGCTGCCGCTCGACGCCTGGCATCGCGCGAAGGGCGGCCGCATGGTCGAGTTCGCCGGCTATCACATGCCCGTCCAGTATGAAGGCATCATGGCCGAGCACCTGTGGACGCGCGAATCCGCCGGGCTGTTCGACGTAAGCCACATGGGCCAGCTCACTTTCACCGGCGAGGGCGTGGTGGCGGCGCTGGAGGCGCTGATGCCCGCCGATATCGCCGGACTCGCGTTCAACCGCGCGCGCTATTCGCTGCTGCTGGACGATGCGGGCGGTATCCTCGACGACCTGATGCTGACGCGGCAGGCGGACGACCGCGTCTATATGGTCGTCAACGGCGCGACCAAATATGACGATATCGCGCATATGATCGAGCGGCTGCCCGACGAGGTGACGCTCAACCTGATGGAGGATCACGCGTTGCTCGCGCTGCAGGGGCCGAAGGCGGTCGATGCGATGGCGCGGGTGGTGCCGGGCGTCGAGGCGCTCGTGTTCATGCAGGCGGCGCCGTTCCAGTGGCAGGGACATGACCTGTGGATCAGCCGTTCGGGCTATACCGGTGAGGACGGGTTCGAGATTTCGGTGCCCGCCGAAGCGGCCGATGCGCTGGCCGATGCGCTGGCCGCCCAGCCGGAGGTGAAGCCGATCGGCCTCGGCGCGCGCGATTCGCTGCGGCTGGAGGCGGGGCTGCCGCTCTACGGCCACGATCTTTCGCCCGAAACGACGCCGGTGATGGCCGATCTCGGCTTCGCCCTGTTCAAGCGGCGGCGCGAGGCGGCGGACTTCCCGGGCGCCCAGCGCATCCTCGCCGAGCGCGAGCACGGCCCCGGGGTCAAGCGCGTCGGCCTGCTGGTCGATGGTCGCCAGCCGGTGCGCGAGGGCGCGTCGGTGCTGGACGCCTCGGGCAAGGAGATCGGCAAGGTCACGTCCGGCGGATTCGCGCCCACCGTCGGCGCGCCGATCGCCATGGCCTATGTGCCCGCCGCGCTCGCCGCGCCGGGCACCAGCATCACCTTGTCGCAGCGCGGCAAGCCGCACCAGGCGACCGTCGCCGCAATGCCTTTCGTTCCCCACCGTTACTTCCGAGGAGTGAAGTGAGATGAGCCGCTATTTCAGCGAAGACCATGAATGGATCGACGTGGACGGGGAAACCGGCACCGTCGGGATCACCGAATATGCGCAGGGCCAGCTCGGCGACATCGTGTTCGTCGAGGTGCCGGAGGAGGGCAAGACGCTCTCCAAGGGCGATGACGCCGCCGTCGTGGA
>JAYRJH010000505.1:0-1807 GCA_041906415.1 Sphingomonas sp.
CCTATGGCCGCGGCGCCTCGCGCTTCCATGAGAACAAGCGCGCCGTGACCGAGAAATACATGGGGCCGATCGTCAAGACGGTGATGACGCGCTGCATCCAGTGCACGCGCTGCATCCGCTTCGCCGAGGAAGTGGCGGGCGTCGAGGAGATCGGCGCGCTCTATCGCGGCGAGAACATGCAGATCACCTCCTATCTGGAGGAAGCCGTCACCAGCGAGCTTTCGGGCAATGTGGTGGACCTCTGCCCGGTCGGTGCGCTGACCTCCAAGCCCTATGCGTTCGAGGCGCGGCCGTGGGAGCTGAAGAAGACGCTGACCATCGACGTGATGGACGCGGTCGGCACCAATATCCGTCTCGACAGCCGGGGCCGGCAGGTGCTGCGCTGCGTGCCGCGTATCAATGAGGACGTGAACGAGGAGTGGGCGACCGACAAGACGCGCCACGCGGTCGACGGCCTCGTGCGGCGGCGGCTCGACCGCCCGTTCGTGCGGCGCGACGGCAAGCTGGTCGAAGCGACGTGGGACGAAGCCTTCGCCGCGATCGCCGATGTGGCGAAGGGGGCGGGGGATAGCGTCGCGGTTGTTTCCGGTGATCTGGCCGATTGCGAGACCTTGTTCGCGGCCAAGGCGCTGGCGAAGTCGTTCGGCTCCTCGCTGCTCGAAGGGCGGCAGACGGGCATGGCCTATGACGTGTCGAGCCTCGCGGCGGTGAATTTCAACACCACGATCGCGGGCGTCGAGACGGCGGACGTGATCCTGCTGGTCGGCACCAACGTGCGCTGGGAAGCGGCGCTGGTGAACACGCGCATCCGCAAGGCGATCAAGAAGGGCGCGAAGGTCTTCGCGATCGGGCCGGAGGTCGATCTCACCTACAAGGTCGAGTGGCTGGGCGACGATCTCGCGCTGCTGGGCGACCTGCCGGCGGCGGTGACGGACGCCTTCGCCAAGGCGGAGCGGCCGATGATGATCGTCGGCGGCGCGGCGATGAAGGGCGCGCAGGGCGCGACGCTGGCGCTGGTCGACAAGCTCGGCCTCATCAAGGACGGGTGGAACGGCTATAACGTCCTCCATTTCTCCGCGAGCCGGATGGGCGGGCTGATGCTCGGCTATGCGCGGAAGGACGGGATTTCCGGTCTTTACGGCGCGAAGCTCACCTTCTTCCTCGGCGCGGACGAATGCGATTTCGCGAAGTTCACCGGCTTCAAGGTCTATATCGGCCACCACGGCGACGCTGGCGCGCATAACGCCGATGTCGTGCTGCCGGGCGCGAGCTATGCCGAGAAATCGGGCACCTGGGTGAACCTCGAAGGCCGCGTCCAGCGCGGCGAGCGCGCGGTGTTCCCGCCGGGCGACGCGCGCGAGGACTGGACGATCCTGCGCGCGCTCTCCGAGAAGCTCGGCAGGACGCTGCCGTTCGACACGCTGGAAGAGCTGCGCGCCGCGATGGCGGTGGATTGCCCCGATCTGGCGAACCTCGGCCTCGTCACCTTCCCGTGGAACCCGCCGGCGCTCGACGCAAAGGCGGAAGGGGCGCTGGCCGGCTATCCGATCAGGGATTTCTATCTCACCAACGCCATCTGCCGCGCGTCCCCGACGATGCAGCGCTGCTCCGCCGAGCTGATCCATGGCGAGACTTTCGCGGAGGCGGCGGAGTGACCGGTTTCTTCGAAAATACCGTCGGCCTGCCTTATGGCTGGGCGTGGTTCGTCGCCACGCTGGTCGGCATCCTCGTCATCGCGCTGCCGCTGATGCTGGCGGTGGCGATGATCATCTATGCCGATCGCAAGATCTGGGCGGCGATGGCGCTG
>JAYRJH010000506.1:0-1802 GCA_041906415.1 Sphingomonas sp.
GACGCCAAGGGGCCGGAGCATCGCCGCCTCCAGCCGTTCGGGCAGGTGCCGGCATATCGCGACGGCGCGCTGGAAATGTTCGAATCCGGCGCGATCGTGCTGCACATCTGCGAAAAGGCGGGGAAGCTGGTCCCCGCCGATCCCGTCGCGCGGGCGCGGGCGATCCAGTGGCTGGTCGCGGCGCTCAACTCGGTCGAGCCGTGGGTGGCCGCGCTGGCGCAGAACGACATGTTCGAGGCGGACCGGCCATGGTCCGCGATGCGGCACGACAAGGTGGCGGCGGACCTCGACGGCCGGCTCGCGGACCTCGAGAATGCGCTCGGCGACAGGCAATGGCTCGAAGGCGACGACTTCACCGTCGGCGACCTCATGATGGTGTCGGTGCTGCGCGAATTGCACGGCGCCGGCACGCTCGATCGCTTCCCGCGCCTCGCGGCCTATGTCGCGCGCGGGGAGGCGCGCCCGGCGCACCGCAAGGCGATGGCCGACCATCTCGCCACGTTCGACAAGCCCGCGGCGGCCTGAAGGAGCAGGATCATGGGTTATTTCCAGGGATTCGTCGTCCCGGTGAAACACACCGACCGCGACGCCTATATCGCCGCCGCCGCCAAGGCAGCGCCGGTGCTCGCCGAATATGGCGCGACCCGCCATGTGGAATGTTGGGGCGAGGACGTGATGAACGGCGTCCAAACCGATTTCCGCAAGGCGGTGAACGCCACGGATGACGAGAATGTCGTCTTCTCATGGGTCGAATGGCCCGACCGCGCGACCTGCGACAAGGCGACCGAAGCCATCATGCACGACAAGAGGATGGAGCCGGACGGCCCGATGCCGTTCGACACGCGGCGGATGATCTACGCCGGTTTCGACACAGATTTCGACGACGGCGGCAAGGAAGCGTTCGCCTATGTCGACGGCATCGTCGCTTCGGTGCCGGACGGCAAGCGCGCGGCCTTCGCCGACAATGCCGCCGCGGTCGGCGCGATCTTTCGCGAGCGGGGCGCGACCCGCGTGGTCGACGGCTGGGGCGCGGATGTGCCGGAAGGCAAGGTCACCGATTTCCGCCGCGCGGTGCGGGCCCCGGCGGGCGAGACGGTGATCTTCGGCTGGATCGAATGGCCCGACAAGGCGACGCGCGACGCCGGCATGGCCGCGCTGATGCAGGACAGCCGGATGCGCGAGAACGCACCGCCGTGGAACGGCCGGCTCGCGATCTTCGGCGGCTTCGCGCCGGTCTTCGACACGCGGCGGGGCTGAGGAAAACGACGGAGAGGAACCATGAACGAGATGCGCAACTGCCTGTGGTTCGACCACGGCGAGGCCCGCAAGGCGGCCGAATTCTATGCCCGCACCTTCCCCGACAGCCGCGTGGAGCAGGTGAACAACGCGCCGTCGGATTTCCCCGGCGGCAGCGCGGGCAACGAACTGGTCGTGCTGTTCACCGTGCTCGGCCGGCCCTTCATGGGGCTGAACGGCGGGCCGAACTTCCGGCCGAACGAGGCCGTGAGCTTCGTTGTCTATACCGAGACCCAGGAGGAGACCGACCGCTATTGGAACGCGCTGGTCGCGGACGGCGGGGAGGAAAGCGCCTGCGGCTGGTGCAGGGATCGCTGGGGCTTTTCGTGGCAGATCACCCCGCGCGTGCTGATGGACGCGATGGCCGATCCCGATCGCGCGGCGGCGAAGCGGGTGTTCGAGGCGATGATGACGATGCGCAAGATCGACATCGCGGCGATCGAGCGCGCGCGCGGCGGCGAGGAGTCCACGGCATGAGCCGCGGATGCGAGCTGGCGATCGAGCGC
>JAYRJH010000039.1:0-12719 GCA_041906415.1 Sphingomonas sp.
CAGCGCGCGCGCCGCATCGTCCAGCGCGGCGCGCCCGGCGGCAAGCTCGCGCTCCACCCGCGCCCGCGCGTCGGAAAGCGTGAGGCCGGAGAGCGTGGCGGTCATGTAGTTGCCCGCCTCCACCAGCGCGGACGCGCCGACGCCGGGGGGCAATTCGATCACGCGATTTTCCACCGCGCCATCCTCGCTCACCAGCACCGCCAGCGCCTGCGCGGCGGAAAGCGGCACGAAGCCGATCGAGCGCAGCACCTGCTCGTGCTTGGGCACCATCACCAGCCCGGCGCAGGCGGAAAGGCCGGAGAGCGCTGCGGTGGTGGCGGCCAGCGCCTCCTCCACGGGGCCGCCGCCGGCGGCGCGCGCCTCGATCGCGGCGCGTTCCTCCCGGCTCGGTTCGGAAACCTGCATCATGCCGTCCACGAACAGCCGCAGGCCGAGCTCGGTGGGCATCCGCCCGGCCGATGTGTGCGGCGCGGCGAGCAGCCCCATCGCCTCCAGCTGCGCCAGCACGCTGCGGATCGAGGCGGGGGAAAGGTTCAGCCCCGCCTGCGCCAGCGTGCGCGATCCCACCGGCACGCCGCTCTCCAGATAGCCGTCCACCACGCGGCGGAAGATATCCCGCGCGCGGTCGCTAAGCTCGGAAACGGGCGTGACGGCGTTCATCGCGCAACGATGTAGGGCGAAGGCGGCGAAGGCTCAACGCCCCGGCCCGGAAAGGCGATTGACCGTACCGATGCCGCGATGCAGCATCCGCGCATGGCCAGCCTTCCCCCGATCACCAACAACCCGGACGTGCGCTATCTCGGCCGCGTGCTGGGCGACGTCATCCGCGCATTGGGGGGCGAGCGCCTGTTCACCGCGACGGAGGCGATCCGGTCGGCCTCGGTGGAGCGCCACCGCGCCGGGGGGCCGCCGGTCGATCACCATCTCGAGGCGCTGTCGCTGGACGAGACGCTCGATTTCGTGCGCGGCTTCATGCTGTTCTCGATGCTCGCCAATCTCGCGGAGGACCGGCAGGGCGTCGCCGCCGAGGAAGGCGCGGACGTGGCGAGCGTGCTCGACCGGCTCGCGCGCGAGGGCGTGGACAGGGAGAAGGTGGCGGCGCTGCTCGATCACGCGCTTGTCGCGCCCGTCCTAACCGCGCATCCCACGGAGGTGCGCCGCAAGTCGATGATCGACCATCGCAACCGCATCGCGCTGCTGATGGCATATCGCGACCGGGGGATGGAGACGACGCCGGACGGCGACCGGGTGGAGGACGCCATCGTCCGCCAGATCGCGCTCCTGTGGGAAACGCGCGTGCTGCGGCGTGAGCGGCTCTATGTCACCGACGAGGTGGAGATCGCGCTCAGCTACCTGCGCGACGTGTTCCTGCCGGTGCTGCCCGCGTTATACCAGCGCTGGGACCGCGCGATGGGCGCGCGCGTGCCCTCCTTCCTGCGCCCCGGAAGCTGGATCGGCGGCGACCGCGACGGCAATCCCTTCGTCACGGCGGACGCGCTCGCCACCGCCCTGGCGCGCGCGAGCGAGGCGGTGCTGGTCCATTATCTCGATCAATTGCACGCGCTCGGCGCGGAGCTTTCCATCTCCAGCGAGCTGGCGCGGATCGATCCGGCGGTGACAGAGCTGGCGGACAAGAGCGGCGACATGTCCGAAAGCCGCAGCGACGAGCCGTATCGTCGCGCCATTTCCGGCATCTACGCCCGGCTCGCCGCCACGCATCTGGCATTGACCGGGAAGCCCGCCCCGCGCCCCGGCGTGCTCCATGGCGCGCCCTATGCCAATCCGGCGGAGCTGCGCGCGGACCTGCTCACGCTCGCGCGCCCGCTGTCTGCGGCCGGCGGCGGGCTGCTCGCATCCGGCGGGGCGATCGGGCGGCTGATCCGCGCGGTGGAGGTGTTCGGCTTCCACCTCGCCACGCTGGACATGCGGCAGAACAGCGCGGTGCACGAGCGCGTCGTGGCGGAACTGCTGAAGGTGGCGGGCGTGTGCGGCGATTATGCCGCGCTGGACGAGGGGCAGCGCGTGATGCTGCTGCGCCACGAGCTCGCCAGCCAGCGCCCGCTGATGTCTCCCTACGCCGATTATTCGGACGAGACGCGTTCCGAGCTGGCGATCGTCCATGCGGCGGCGGAGGCGCATCGGCGCTACGGGCCGGCGTGCATCCGGCAATATATCGTCTCGATGGCGAAATCGGCGTCCGACCTGCTGGAGGTCTACCTGCTGCTCAAGGAGGCCGGGCTATACCGCCCCGGCGCGGAGCCGTCGGCCGCGATCATGGCGGTGCCGCTGTTCGAGACGATCGGGGATCTGGAGGCCGCGCCCGCGATCATGGCCGAATGGTTCGCTTTGCCCGAGATCCGCGCCATCACCGCCGCGCGCGGGCATCAGGAGGTGATGATCGGCTATTCCGATTCGAACAAGGACGGGGGATACCTCACCTCCACATGGCAGCTTTCGAAGGCGTCCACCGCGCTGAAGCCCGTGTTCGAGGCGGCGGGCGTCGGGATGCAGCTTTTCCACGGGCGCGGCGGCGCGGTGGGGCGCGGCGGCGGATCGAGCTTCGCGGCGATCCTCGCCCAGCCGCCCGGCACGGTGCAGGGCCGCATCCGCATCACCGAGCAGGGCGAGGTGATCGCGGGCAAATACGGCACGCGCGAAAGCGCCGCGACCAATCTGGAGGCGATGGCGTCGGCCACATTGCTCGCCAGCCTGGAGCCGCCGCACCTCTCCGCATCGGAGGACGAAGCCTTCGGCCATGCGATGGATGCCCTGTCCGGCGCGGCGTTCCACGCCTATCGCGATCTGGTCTACGGCACGGAAGGCTTCACCACCTTCTTCCGCCAGATGACGCCGATCGCGGAGATCGCCAATCTCAACATCGGCAGCCGCCCCGCCAGCCGCACGAAAAGCGAGCGGATCGAGGATCTGCGCGCGATCCCCTGGGTGTTCAGCTGGGCGCAGGCGCGCGTGATGCTGCCGGGCTGGTATGGCGTCGGCCATGCGATCGCCGCCTTTCCGGACAAGGCTCTGCTCGCCGAGATGGCGGAGGGATGGCCGCTGCTTGGCGCGACGCTCGCCAATATGGAGATGGTGCTGGCGAAATCGGACATGGGAATCGCCGAGCGTTATGCCGGGCTGGTGACGGACCCTGCCTTGCGCGCCCGCGTGTTCGGCGCGATCCGCGACGGATGGAAACGCACGCATGACGGGCTGCTCGCCGTCACCGGCCAGTCGCGCCTCCTGGAGAAGAACCCGGCGCTGGAGGCGTCGATCCGCCTGCGCCTGCCCTATATCGAGCCGCTCAACCTGCTCCAGATCGAGCTGATGCGGCGTCATCGCGCGGGCGAAACGGATGGCCGCATCCGCGAGGGCATATTGCTGTCGATCAACGCGATCGCCACCGCCTTGCGCAATTCGGGATGAGCGTTACGAGGCACGACCGGGCTGGTCGCGGGCGGCGTCGGCGGAGCGCTGGTGGGCAGCTCCGTGATCGGCGGCGGCGCGGTCGGCACGATCGCGGGCGCGGCCGGCGGCGCGCTGGCGGGCCGGGCGATCGATCGCACGATCACCGCGAAGAAGCGCTGCCACTATAGCTGACGGAGGCCGGGGGACCGGGCGGCGCCCCGGCGGAGCCGCCCCCTCACCCCAGAAACGGCGCGGCCACCTCGTCACGCACGCGCAGCAGCCGGCCGCTCGCCCGATCGAGCAAGGCCCATGTCGTCACGCCCTCCACGCACGCGCGGCCGTCCGCGCCGATGAAGCGGAAATGGCGATCGAAGCGGGCGCCGCGCGGGGCTTGCGCCACCCATGTCTCGCCCGTCACTTCCTCTCCGGGGCCGACATTGCCGCGATAATCGATCTCGTGCCGCGTCACGACCCAGATGAAGGCCGCGCGCTGCTCCGCGCTCGCCACCGCCTCCCAATGCGCGATCGCCAGCTCCTGCGCCCAGCGCACCCAGACGGCGTTGTTGACGTGCCCCAGCTCGTCGATATCGCCGGGCGCCGCGGCGAAGGGGCGGGAGAAACGCTTCACGCCCTGCGCCAGTAGCGCACGCCGAAGAACAGGCCCACCGCCACGACGACGCCCCCCAATATCGCGAGCAATGTGTGGGTGTCGGGCTGCAACCGCCCCAGCAGCCGCTCAAATCCGCGACCGAAGACATAACCCAGCCCGGAAAAGACGATTCCCCATACGATCGCGGACAGGAGGTTGACGATCACGAACAGCCGCGCGGGCACGTCCGTCGTGCCGATCGCGATCGGGCTTACCGTGCGGAAGCCGTAGATGAAGCGGAAGGCGAAGATGAAGCCGATCGGATGCCGCTGGAGGAATCCGATCGCCTTCGCGAACGCCGGTTTCTCATGCGCCTTCTTCACCACGCGATGATCGTGGAAGCGCCGCCCGACATGGAACCACAACTGGTCCGCCAGGAACGAGCCGGCCGCCGCCGCCGCCATCGCGCCGGGCAGCGGGAACAGCCCGCGATGCGCGAGGATGCCGCCCGCGACGACGACCGTCTCGCCCTCCACCCCCGCGCCGACCAGCAGCGCGGCAAGCCCGTAGCGCGCGACGATCGCCTCGATCGTCATTCCGCCACGCCCAGTTGCCACAGCACGAAGCTGTGCTCCTCCGCCGCTTCATAGAGGCTGTCGAACCGGCCGGACTTGCCGCCATGGCCCGCGCCCATATTGGTCTTGAGCAGCAGCACGTTGTCGTCCGTCTTCGTCGCGCGCAACTTGGCGGCCCATTTCGCCGGCTCCCAATAGGTCACGCGCGGATCGTTGAGTCCGCCGGAGATGAACAGGGGCGGATAGGCCTGCGGCTTCACATTGTCGTAGGGCGAATAGGATCGGATCAGCTCGAACGCCGCCTTGTCGGTGATCGGGTTGCCCCATTCCGGCCATTCGCCCGGCGTGAGCGGCAGGCTTTCGTCGAGCATCGTGTTGAGCACGTCGACGAACGGCACATCCGCGATCACCGCGCCCCACAATTCCGGGTCGCTGTTGACCACGGCTCCCATCAATTCGCCGCCCGCCGAGCGGCCCGCGATCGCGATCTTTCCCGCGCTGGTCCAGCCCTCCGCGATCAACCCCCTGGCCACGTCGACGAAATCGTTGAACGTGTTGGCGCGCTTCTCCAGCTTGCCGTCGAAATACCATTGCTGGCCGAGATCGTCGCCGCCCCGGATATGCGCGATGGCATAAGCGAATCCGCGATCGAGCAGCGAGAGCCGCCCGGTCGAGAAGCCCGGCGGGATCGCATGGCCGTAAGCGCCATAGGCATAGAGATAGAGCGGGCGCGATCCGTCCTTCGGGAAGCCGGCGGGATAGACGATCGACACGGGCACCATCGTGCCGTCGCGGGCGGCGATCTTCAGCCTTTCGGTGCAATATTGCGCCGCATCATAGCCGCTGGGGATTTCCTGCACCTTCAGCACGGTCATCTCGCCCGTGGCGGTGTCATAGTCATAGACCGTGCCCGGCGTGACCATCGATTCATAACCGAGCCGCAGCACATTCTGCTCATATTCGGGATTGTCACCCAGCCCGGCGGTGTAGCTCGCCTCCGGGAAGGCGATGCGCTTGCCCTTGGTCGGCGCGTCGTATCGGTGGATCGCGATCTGGTCGAGCCCGTCCTCACGCCCCTCCACCACGAAGAAATCGCGATAACATTCCACGCCCGTCATGTAGAAATGCGGCGAGGGCGGGATCAGCTCGGTCCATTCCCCCGGCGCGGAGAGCGGGGCCGTCACCAGCCGCCACATCGGGTCCACGTCGTTGGTGTGGATGAAGAGCGTGTCGCCATGCGCGTCCACGTCATATTCGCGGCCCGGCTTGCGGGCCGCGACCATGATCGGCGTGGCGAGCGGGTCGCTGGCGGGAAGCAGCCGCACCTCGCTCGTCACATGATCCCCGGTGGCGATCATGATCCACCTGCGGTCGCTCGTTTCGGAGACGGCGACGCGATAGCCCTCGTCATCCTCATGATAAAGCTCGACATCCTCCGCCGGATCGGTGCCGAGCCGGTGGAAGCGGGCATTGTCCGTCCGCCATTCCCTGTTGGCGAGGCCGTAGAGGAAGCCCGCGTCGTCCGCCGTCCACACGATATCGGAGAGCATGCCGGGGATCACCTCCGGCAGATGCTCGCCGGTCGCCAGATCCTTGATGCGGATCTCGAACCTTTCCGCCCCGCTGTCATCGATCGCATAGGCCAGCTTCATCCCGTCGTTCGACACCGCGAAGGCACCGAGCCGGAAATATTCCCTGCCCTCCGCCAGCGCCGGTTCGTCGAGCAGCAGTTCGTCCGGTCCGCCCGCCACGGGCCTGCGCCACCATTTGCGATACTGGCCGCCGGTTTCGAACGCCGTCCAGTAGAGCCAGTCCCCGTCCTTCTGCGGCACGGTGGATTCGTCTTCCTTGATCCGCCCGCGCATCTCCGCGTTGATGCGGTCGGTCAGCGGCTTCAGCGGGGCCATCACCGTTTCGAAATAGGCGTTCTCCGCCTCCAGATAGGCGAGCACGTCCTTGTCGGTGACGTCCGGATAGCCTTCGTCCTTCAGCCACGCCCATGGATCGTCGATCGTGATGCCGTGGCAGGTGAATTGGTGCGGGCGCGTTGCCGCGCGAGGGGGTGTGGAGAAAGTCATCCGCCCTCCATAATCGTCTGTTTGCCCATGTCGATGCGTCCGCTCGCGGCGATTGCATATTTTGCAATCATAAATTTGCTGTTTGCAGTTGCGAAAGACGATGCTGCGATGCACAAGGATCGGGCCTTTCAGGCATCCTCTCCTAAAAACTTTCAAGGCCGGTCTCACTATCGGCCTTTCTTTTTGCCTGCGATTCGCGCAAGGGAGCGCTGCTGAAGCGCGCCGAATCATAATAAGGATTTGGAGTGGAGCCGCCGGTAGGACCGGCACCGGCGGAGCAACAGTGCGGGGGATCGAGCGCCATGCCGCACGGCCGCTCTCCCCCGTTTCGGCAATCCTCGCATAAGGGATCGATGCATGGCCGCCGGCCTTGTCGCGTTGCTGGACGATATCGCCGCGCTGGCGAAGCTTGCCGCCGCCAGCCTTGACGACGTGGCCGGCGCGGCCGGGCGCGCCGGCGCCAAGGCGGCCGGCGTGGTGATCGACGACACCGCCGTCACCCCGCGCTATGTCGTCGGCCTGTCGCCCGCGCGGGAACTGCCGATCATCGGCAAGATCGCGCTCGGCTCGCTGCGCAACAAGCTGGTGTTCCTGCTGCCCGCCGCGCTGATCCTCTCCGCTTTCGCGCCCTGGGCGATCACGCCGATCCTGATGGCGGGCGGCACCTTCCTGTGCTTCGAGGGCGCGGAGAAGGTGATCGAGGCGCTCGGCGGCGTCACGCATGACGACGCGGCCGTCGCAGCCGCCGATGCGAAGCAGCTCGAGGACCGGCAGGTCGCGAGCGCGATCCGGACCGACCTGATCCTGTCGGGCGAGATCATGGCGATCGCCCTCGCCTCCCTTGCCGGCGAATCCCTCGTCCATCAGGCGGTCGCGCTGGCGGTGGTGGCCGTGGCGATCACGGCGGGCGTCTATGGCGTGGTGGCGGTGATCGTGAAGATGGACGATATCGGCCTTGCCCTCGCCCGCCGCCCCGGCCGGGCCTCGCGGGCGATCGGGCGTGGGCTGGTGGCGGCGATGCCGGTGGTGCTGAACCTGCTCTCCAATATCGGCGTGGCGGCGATGTTGTGGGTCGGCGGGCAGATCATCGTGCACGGGCTGGAGCATTTCCACCTCACCCCGATCCCGCGCTGGATCCATGCCGCGAGCGAGGCGGCGGGCGGCGGCATCGCCGGATGGGCGGCGAGCGCCGTGCTTTCCGGCTTCGTCGGGCTGGCAATCGGCGGCGTGGCGGCGGGCGCGCTGCACCTCCTCCACCGCAAATGACGGCTCGGCCCTTTCCCGGCCAATCTTGAACAAGGTCCGGCATCTGGCGCATGATCGGGCGCATCGCGCATCCCCGCGCCCGCACAATCGAAAGCAGCCGATGCCTCCCTATTCCGATCGTCTTTCCGCGCTTCGCAAGCAGCTCGCCCGCCAGCTTCTCGACGGCTTCGTCGTGCCGCTGACGGATGAGCATATGAGCGAATATGTCGGCGATTATGCGCGGCGGCTGGCGTGGCTGACGGGCTTCGAGGGCTCGGCCGGCACCGCCGCCGTGCTGCCGCAGGAGGCCGCGATCTTCACCGACGGCCGCTATACGTTGCAGGTGCGCGAGCAGGTGGACGGCGCTGACTGGGAATATGTCGGCGTTCCCGAATCGAGCGTCGCCGAATGGCTGGCGACCCATGCCGCCGAAGGCGCGCGCATCGGCTACGACCCGTGGCTGCACACCCGCGCATGGGTGGAGGACACCGCCGCCGCGCTGGCGAAGGCGGGCGCGAGCCTAGTGCCGGTGGAAACCAATCCGATCGACGCGATCTGGCCGGACCGCCCTGCCCCCTCGATCGCGCCGCTCGCCGTGCAGGGCGATGCGCTGGCGGGCCGATCCTCCGCCGAGAAGCGCGCCGCCGTGGCGGACTGGCTGGGCGAGCAGAAGGCCGACGCGGTGGTGCTGGCCGCGCTCGATTCGATCGCATGGCTGCTCAACGTGCGCGGCACGGACGTCGCGCGCACGCCGGTCGCGCTCGCCTATACGATCGTAAACGCGGACGGCACGGCGGACTTGTTCGTCGCGCCGGAGAAGATGACGGACGCGGTGCGTCAGCATCTCGGCAACGCGGTGCGCGTGCATGATCGCGCCGCCTTCGCGCCCGCCCTGCGCGGCTTCGCGGGCAAGGTGGTGGCGGTGGACCCCTCGCTGTCGGTCGCGGCGATCCCGCTCGCGATCGAGGCGGGCGGCGGCCGGGTCGTGTCGCTGCGCGATCCGGTGGTCATCCCCAAGGCGTGCAAGAACCCGGCCGAGGTGAATGGCCACCGCGCCGCCAGCCTGCGCGACGGCGCGGCGCTCGCCCGCTTCCTGCGCTGGATCGCGATCGAGGGGCCGAAGGGCGGCCAGACGGAGCTTTCCGCCGCCGCCCGGCTCCAGCAGTTCCGCGAAGAGACGGGCGTGCTGAAGGATTTGTCCTTCGACACCATCTCCGCCACCGGCGCGCATGGCGCGATCCCGCATTATCATGTGACGGAGGAATCGAACGCAGCGATCCGGCCGGGCCATCTCTATCTGATCGATTCGGGCGGCCAATATGCCGACGGCACCACCGACCTCACCCGCGTCGTGCCGATGGGCGCGCCGACGGCGGAGATGCGCGATCGCTTCACCCGCGTGTTCAAGGGTCATGTCGCGCTCGCCACCGCCGTCTTCCCGCACGGCACGAGCGGGCAGCAACTCGATGCGCTGGCGCGGATGCCGCTGTGGCGCGTCGGCCTCGATTACGCGCATGGGACAGGGCATGGCGTCGGCAGCTACCTCTCGGTCCACGAAGGCCCGGCGCGGATCGCCAAACCCAGCTATGGCGGCGGCGGGCCGCAGGAGCCGCTGCGGCCCGGCATGATCCTCTCGAACGAACCGGGCTATTACAAGGCCGGCGATTACGGCATCCGCATCGAGAACCTGCTGCTGGTCGTCGAATGCGAACCGGCGGGCGGCGAGGCTCCGATGCTGGCGTTCGAGACGCTCACCCTGGCCCCCATCGACCGCGACCTGATCGACCCGGCGCTGCTGGACGATGAGGAACTGGCATGGCTCAACGCCTATCACACCCGCGTGGCGGAGGCGCTGGGTGAGGTGTTGGAGGGCGAGGAGCGCGACTGGCTGATCGCGCGCTGCCATCCGATCGGACGCTAACGCCTGCGCGAATCGCCTGCCGCGTCTTCCGGCGCGGCGGGCGCCTCCGCCGCCGGTCGCCCGCGCGCCTGCTGCTTGCGTTTCCTTAGATTGGCGCGAAGCTGCTCGGCCAGGCGGGCAGCGCGATCCTGATCGTCGTTCGGCATGAAACTGCTATGGCGCGTGCAGCAATGCCTTGACAATGCCTTCTCCCTCGTCTCTAGGGCGCGCCTGCCCGTCGTCGGGCCGTGCTGCCGTAGCTCAGTGGTAGAGCGCATCCTTGGTAAGGCTGAGGTCGTGAGTTCAATCCTCACCGGCAGCACCATTTTTTCAATGACTTAGCGAACCTACCCCGGCTGGGGCGACCTTGGGTAGGTCATGGGCAGGCGCTGCGATCAGCGGCCTACCCAATGCCAACGAACGCTTCATCGTTCGCGGCCTTCGCGCTAGAACACTCGACAAATCTATTGCCGCAGGGGGAGTTATGGGCGTCCGGGGGGTCTTGGGGGCAGTATTGCTTGGTGTTGCGCCATTCGCGATGGTTGCAGCGAGCGCGCAAACGACGAATGTGGCAAAGCCGGGCGCGGTGGAACTTCGGCTGAATGCGACCGGCCAATCGGTGAAGCGCGCCGACTTTGTGACGATCTACGTTCCAATTTCAACCAACGCCGAAACGGCATCCGCCGCTAGGTCCGCAAACAGCGCCGCGATAACGACGTTGACTAATGCGCTGGTGGGACGCGGGATTGATCGCGGTTCGATAACTCTCATGCCCGCCGCAACGCGCTTCGGTTTCATCGGGAATGAAGCCCATGATCCTAGCGACGCGCCGCAAGTGCCGCAGGCGATGGCCGCTATGATGGCACGAAAAACGGCCTATTCGACAGTTCGCATCCGCCTTACCGATGCTACGTTGGTTGATCGCGTTCGGGAAGTCTTGGATCAGCAAAACCAATCTATGACTGGTGCGCCGACCTACGCGCTGAACGATGATCGCGCGGCGAAGAATGAGGCCATCGCCGATGCGATTGCAAAGGTTCGACAGGATGCCGAAGCCTACGCCTCACCGTTGGGGTTGCGTGTCGAACGCATTACATCGGTCAGCAGCTACGGCGACGCGACGCCGACCCTACCGGACGTGAACTTTTTCGCGCAAATGATGGCTGGTGCGCAAGAAGGTCCGTTGAACAGCGTGACAACGCGCGCGCAAGTTTGGGCGAACTTTGTCTTGGTGCCTCGCTGAACCCGACATGCGCGACGAAATCATTGCCCACATCCAGCGGCTGAAAGGCTCGGACGGCCAAGCGCCCGGCCAAAAGCTGTTCGAACGCATCGAGTTGGGTCGGCGCGACACGGCACTGTCACCCGACGGCGTTTCGGCGTCCGTCTATTTACATCCATATTCATATGTGATGGACTGCATCTTTCCGATGGAAAGGGGCGAAGGATGGCGCGGATCGTTTCGACACTGGCATTGGCCGCGGCAGCACTGCTGGGCACGCAGGCCGCCACCGCCAAGACGACCCTGATCCACGCCGGCCAGTTGCTGGTGACGCCGGGCAAGCCACCGCTCGACCACGCGACGCTGGTAATCGAGGATGGCGTGGTCAGGGCCGCGAAGCCGGGCTTCCTTTCGCCGACCGAGGCGGGCGCGCCTGCCGATGCGCAGGTGATCGAACTGCGCGACCAGTTCGTGATGCCCGGCTTCATAGACCTGCACGTCCACCTGAGCAGCTTCGCCGATCCGAGCGCGCTGGTGCGCAAGTCCGACGAATATCTGTCGCTGGTCGGCGCGAAGAACGCCAACACCACGTTGATGGCGGGCTTCACCACCGTGCGCGATCTGGGATCGATGGGCTATTCGGTGCTGGCGCTGCGCGATGCGATCCGCGACGGGCTGGTGCCTGGGCCCCGCATCGTCGCCTCGGGCGATCCGCTTAGCCCCACCGACGGCCATGCCGACAATCATGGCTATCGTGAGGAGGTGATGAACGCGATCGTGCGGCGCGGTGTGTGCGACGGGGCGGACGATTGCCGCCGGGCGGTGCGCGCCGCCGTCAAGCGCGGGGCGGATGTCATCAAGGTGATGGCGAGCGGCGGCACGCTCGACGAATCCGACGCTCCCACCGACCAGCAATTCACCGACGACGAGCTGAAGGCAATCGCCGAGACCGCCCATGCGCTCGGCCGCAAGGTGACGGCGCACGCCCATGGCAAGGGCGCGATCGACGCCTGCATCCGCGCCGGCTTCGATTCGATCGAACATGCCATGTGGGCCGATGCCGAGACGCTGAAGATGATGAAGGCGAAGGGCGTGTGGCTGATCCCGACCGTATGGCCGATCGACTATGTCGGCACCACGCCGGAAAAAGTGCGCACGGGGCCGCTGCGCAACCTGCCGCCGGTCAGCCTCGCCAAGGTCATCGCGCTGGGGGACCAGCCCAAGAAGCTCGCGAAGATGGCGCACGCCATGGGCGTGAAGATCGCGCTGGGCACCGATGCCGGCGTCTATCCGCACGGCCAGAACGCCAATGAGTTCATGGAATATGTCGAGGCCGGCATGACGCCGATGGAGGCGCTGGTCGCCGGCACTTCGGACGCGGCGCTGGCCGGCGGGATCAAGGGGGTCGGCAGCCTCGAGCCCGGCATGTCGGCGGACGTGGTGGCGATGGCGCGGAGCCCGCTCAAGGACATTTCCGCCGTGCAGCACGTCTCGTTCGTGATGCGCGCGGGCAATATCTACAAGCAGGACAATACCGAACGCTTCGAGAAGATCGCCGCGGTGGAGACCCACGACGCCCGCGAAGCCTATTGAACAACGCACAAGGGAGATGGATATGACGGGACGCGTGATCCGCGCCGCTCTGCTGGGTGGAGCCTTCCTCATCGCGGGCGCCGCCCAGGCGGGCAATTACACGATCGAGCAT
>JAYRJH010000507.1:0-1781 GCA_041906415.1 Sphingomonas sp.
GAGGCGACGAGCAGGCTGGCGGCGGATGTGGCGACAGCGGTCACCACGGCGAGGGAGCGCCAACGGCGCGCGATCGTCTCCGGCATGAAACCCCTTCCCGCAATTTCCAAAACAGGAACCCTACTCAACTCGAGTCTTGGTTGTCGGGACGGGGTGGGTCGATCCGCGACGGCGCATGGATCGGCCGGCCCTGTCCAAAACTTGATCCCTTTGGACCATGCCAATTTTAGCCTGTAAAGCCAAAATCGTGACAAAATTGCCACAGTGTGGGTCCGGCGACACACTGCCGATGGCAAAAAAGCCCTGTTCTGTCAGTGAGATACGAAACGCATAGTGCTCAAAATTGCGTTGTCGTGGTCTGTGAATCAGGCCTATCGCCCAGTTTCGACATACGGCCGGAGAAGATTGTCCGCCACGTAGCGGGCGATCTGCAGGCCCATGTCCTGGCCGGCACGAGTTGAGAAGCGATAGTGGAAGCCAGCCGCGATTCGCGCCTCGGAAACCTCGTTGTAGAAGGTCCGGACGTTCGTCCAGCGATGGGTGACGCCGGGCAGGGTGGGGCTGGTGATTGCGACCTCCGGGATGTCCGGCGAGCCGAGGACCGCCTCGACGAGACCGCCGGTGCAGGCGCTGATGATGCAATGCGCGCAGGGGTATTCGGGATGCATCGGCGTATTGTCGATCGGCAGCCAGCCGGCATCGCGCTCGGTCGCTGGATTGTCGTCGATGTCGCCATTGCGGATGGCGGTGACCGGTCGCCAGAAGCCGTAGTGATACTTTGCATCGAGCACGGCGATTTGCGCGTCGGAGCGCGTGATCGCGGCCAAAGCATAGAGCCGCGCGCTGTCGATCAGGCTGAGCTTGCGGCCGTTCACCACCGCCTTGATCAGCGGATAGTAGACGCGCCCATCGGTCGCCAGCCAGAAGCGGGCATCCTCGGTCTGCCGCGCCGTGCGCCTGGTGCTGTTGCGCGCGCCCAGTTCCTTGATCTCGTTGTAGTCGCGTGCCCATTCGGCGCTGACGAGCTTGGGCGGCGGGCCGGGACGGAACTGGTCGCCGCTCTTGAGCGCGAAGGGCTTGAGCTTCGGCCAGTGGGGCGAGACCGTCTGGCCCGTGGGCACGTAAGCGCCCGCAGTCGTATGCGGGCGATACGTGTCGGGCGCCTGCGCGCCGTCCTGGGCGCGCTCTGCAAGCACGCGTTGCGCCACCGCATCGCCCAGCTGGACAGCCTGGTCCTTGCCCGGGCCGTCGGGCAGGGTAGCAAGATAGGCCGACAGCGTCGCCTTGGTCTGGGCCGCGGCCTGGGGATTGAGGCCGATCAGCACGTTACCGGCGGCGGAGGCGGCGGCGACCTCCTTGAGCGCGGGATAGGAAGTGGCGTCCGCCGCGGGTTCGATCCGAACGAGGTAAGGCCGATACGAGCCCGTGATCGAGTTCACGGCATCGAACATCGCGACATGCACCATGGCGAGGACGCGCTCGGCCGGGGCCGGAGTGAGGCCGCCGGCGATGGTGAAGGCCACCGCCTTCTCGTTCCAGTCGGAGACGACGTCGGCCGACGCGGTGGACGGGACGCCGAACAACGCCATGGCTGCGACGGTCGCGCGATAGATTGCACGCATTTGGGACTCCCCTCGGATTGCGGCGCCTGGGGCCGCGTGCGAAGAGTCTCGGTGCTGGAGATCGGGAAATAATGGTGGAGTTCCGGGAAACTTCCGGGAAAGCCACGACGGCGTCGGGGGAGCGACTCGTCGCGTTCGGCGATGTTCGCTTCGACGTGC
>JAYRJH010000508.1:0-1775 GCA_041906415.1 Sphingomonas sp.
GTAATCATCTCCCAATAGAGCGTGGTGCCGTCGGCTGCCTTCACCGTTCCGAACTCGGTCTTGCGGTGCCCCGCCATGAACGGCGCATAGGGATGCGCGCCCGTCACCGCATTCTCGTTGATCCAGCGCAGCCGTTCGCCCTTGGCATCCGCGAGGTAGGTCTGCGGCGGCTGGTCCGGGCTGGAGCGCGTGACGATGAAGCGCGTCGCGCGCGCATCCGCGCTGGCGGCGTTCCACCAGCCCGCCTCGGTCAGCCGGGTGATCGCGCCCGTCGCGATGTCGAGCGCATAGAGATGCTGTTCCAGCACCCCGTCCTTGTTGCCGGTGAAGAAGATGCGGCCGTTGGCCTCATCCACCCCCGTCAGCCCCGTAACCACCCAATCGCCTTTGGTGAGTTGTGTCCACGCTCCATCCTTGAAGCGATAGAGATGTCCGAAGCCGTCACGCTCGGATCGCCATATGAGGCTGCCGTCGCGCAGGATGCGATAGGCGCTGGAGAGGTTGATCCAGCTTTTCTCCCCAGCCTTCTCGGTGAACAGCACCGCAGCCTTACCCGTCTCGGGATCGACGCGCAGCATGTCGAGCGTGCGCTGGTCGCGGCTTTCGCGCTGGACGAGCAGCGCCGATCCGTCCGGCATCCAGTCGACGCGCGCGAGGTAGAAATCGGGGTCGCTTCCGAGATCGACCTTCACCTGCCCGCTGCCGTCGGCGCGCATCACCCATAATTCCACAGTCGCATTGGCCGTGCCGGCGGCGGGATAATGCTGCTGGTAGATGCTCGTGCCCGACGCGCCGATCGCCGCGCGGGTGAACACCTTCACCGGCGCCTCGTCGAATCTCTCGACCGCGAGGAACGCGTCGTCGGGCGACCACCAATAGCCGGTGCGCCGATCCATCTCCTCCTGCGCGACGAACTCCGCCTCGCCGAAATGCACCGTGCCGCCGCCGCCTTTGGTCAGCGCCTGCGCCGCGCCGCCGGTCAGCGACTGCACCCACAGATTCTGGTCGCGCACGAAGCTCAGGAAGCCGCCGCGCGGGGAGATGGCGGGGTTGAGCGCGCCCTTCGTCCCCTCGATACGACGCGCCTTGCCCGCGACGTCGGCGAGGAACAATTCGCCGTCGATCGGCACCAGCAAGGATCGGCCGTCCGGCGACCAGTCGTAATCGAGGATGCCGGTCTTGCCCGTCTTGGAACGATCGCGCTCGCGCTGCATCTTCTCCGCCTCGGAGAGCGCGGCCCCGCTGCCCACCTTGCGCGAATCGACCAGCATCCGCTCCACGCCGGTGCGCGTGTCGATCGCCCAGAGGTCGTAGCGGCTGCGCTCGTCGGCGCGGTTGCGGACGAGCGTAAGCAACGTCCCGTCCGGCGACAGGCGCAATGCCTGCGGCTGAGGGCCGGAAAGATCAGGGCTGGCGAAGATACGCTCGAGCGTAAGCCGCCGGCCCGGCGTCGCGGGCGCGGGATCAGCCACGGCGGGCATCGCGGCAAGGATCAGGATCGAGGCGAGTGCTGGCAACCATGCGCGCAAAGTCTTTCTCCGTAAGCCTCACGGGAAAAGCGCGCCGCGCGCGAAAAGACAAGAGGGGCGGCCGATCGAACGACCGGCCGCCCCTCCCAGAACATGCCGCGCGAAGGCTTAGCGGACCCAGCGGCAGACCTTCACGGCATGATGGTGATGCCGCTCGATCTTGCAGATCTTGTGCGGGCGCGGGTGGTGATAGCGGCCACCGGGATAAGCCATCGCGGCCGACGCGCCCAGCGTGGCGAAGGCGGC
>JAYRJH010000040.1:0-5833 GCA_041906415.1 Sphingomonas sp.
GAGCCGAGCGCTGGTACGGGGTCGTTTTTCAAATTGCTGCCGGCCGGCAGCCTTGGGTACGATCTCGAACCGAAGTTTCCGGGCATCGAAACGGCTGATTTTCTCACGGTTCAGCTCCAAAGCGACCGACCCATCGGGATCATCGGCAATCCGCCATTTGGAAAAAACGCCAGCAAGGCCGTTCGCTTCTTCAATCATGCCGCTCCGCAGTCGAGCGTCATCGCGATGATCCTTCCAAGGACGTTCCGGAAGGGCTCGATCACCAACCGGCTCGACCGCACGTTCCACCTGCTCCGCGAAGAGAAGGTGCAGGACAACGCGTTTCTGTTCGAGTCGAAACTGCGCGATGTACCGGCCGTTTTTCAGATCTGGGAGCGTCGCTCCCAGCAGCGAGTGCTACAGCCCGTCGAGACCCGACACCCTGACTTCGAATTCACGCATCCAGCCAGGGCCGATTTCGCGATCCAACGCGTCGGCGCGCGAGCCGGCCGGGTGCATCACGATTTCAACGCCAGTCAGTCGTCGCACTATTTCATCCGGGGCGACGTCGAAGCCATTATGGCGCAGCTGGATTTCGCCAGCGTCGCGGGCAATGTGGCCGGCAATCCCAGTCTTTCGCGATCAGAGATCGTTTTGCTGTACCGGCGCTGGATGGAAGGACGCCAATGGGCTTCCCTTTTATTGCCAACGCAGAATGGCTGAACGCGACAATGGAATTTGCAATCACCAGCCCGATGAGTTGATGGAGCAGGTGGCGCGTCGTCATCACCTCGACCGGTTTCATCGCCTGCTGCTCGCCTGTCTCCCTATCTAGGCATTCGGGAAGGCGGCGTGCGCTACTACCCACAAGCGCTCAGGGAGGCCGATTTCGAAAGCGCGCCTTGCCGTCGCGCATCGTGAACGCGGGCACCGCCATGCAGCCCGAATGCCGTCGGCAAATTCCACGATCAGCATTAACCATCATTTTACAAATAACGATTGATCGATAGCCTTTCGACGTTCACGATTAGTTCCAATCAATCAGCGCCGGGGGGCGGAAATGTCGGTTAAATTCAAAAGCTATCTGAGCGAGCACGTGCCCGCGCCTGACAATTTGGGTAATCTGTTTGGTTACATCGAACAGGAAGCCGACTATCGCCGAACATCTCGTTTCTCCGCCGGCCAGAAGATTGCGGCTCTGTTCGAAGGAAGCCGGCTCGCTTATGCGGCGTACTATCCAGACCGTAGCGGCGACGTTAGCCTCGACGCTTCACATGTCCAGCGCAACAGGGGCGACATTCGGCGATGGCTGCGCCGCCTTATCATGCCCGACGATTGCGCCGCGGCGCGGGTGGTCATCATCGACGTCTTGTCGCTTTGCCCACTCGGTAGCCTTGCCCAATTGACCACCGACCTCGATGCGCTCTTGCCCGAAGCGGTGACAGCGTTGCTGGAATTACGCGTGTCGGCGGCTGAGGCACTTATAAAAGCCGCCGCCCGCGAATCTCGTTCCGATACCGCTGATGACAGGCTCGCCCCTGGCGACTTCGACTTTCTGGTCGAGGAATATCATCGCGTTAGAATCGCGTTTCTTTTGCGCTCCAAAGCGCAGCGACTGGCGGCTAGGCTGCACAGCCCGTTCAACTGGAGCGCGCTCGACGAACTTGATGGCAGCCTGACGCTACGGTTCGGAACATTTAAAACGTATTTGCAAAGCGAACTGGCGCGCTGCGAACGCGCTCTGGCCTTGTATACCGCGGGCCGGCCTCAATTGGTTTGGCTTCCCTCGAAGTGCTTGTCGGGCTCGCAGCCCGTGCTGACAACGACGACGGTCTCGTTTCCCAGTCGACCTTGCCCTGCCGGATCCACTGCGGAATTCGAGGTGCTGGAACTCGACGTCAGGGCACACGTACAGCTTGCTATTTGGCGCGCCGAGCATGGCGATGAATTCGAGGAATTGTTGGACCGTACGATCGCCGACATCAAGCATCAGCTCGCCGAATTGACACGATTGTTGGAACAGGAAAATCACCATAGCAATATACGGGTAGGTCACATCCGGCGTGTGTCCCAGGGTGTTGAACTTTACCTGGCGTCTCAGGAAGCAATCGCCTGGGTCAATGAGCCGGTCGACCGTAGAGAGGTCGATCGCATTGAACCGGAATTGGACCTGCTCTTAGCCTACGCGCGCAAGCTGCATCCAAGCAGGTCAGATCGCGTCAACGGAATCGTTGCTGCCCTGCTTTGGGCGAGAGAACATCCCGACCGCCGCGGGCTTTGCCCAGCGCCGGCTATCCATCGCGACCACGCCGACATGGTGCACGACCTGTTTTCAATTTACCGCTTCTGCTTTCTGCACGACGACGAGTTGCTTCCGGTTTCGATGCGCAGTCTGATCGCTACCGATGGCATCCAATTTACGGTTAAGACCCAGGCCCAAGTGCGAGAAGCAAGAGGAACGCGCTACTCATTCAGCGAGTTCTGGCGAGCTCGACAGTCCGCCCGCCGGCATGCTCTGCGCGCCATGCAGCGCACTGATAAAACCGTCAGTCGGCGCGAACCGACGCGAACCGAAATCGCCCGCAGCGCCAATAAGCTGCGAAAAATGGCCAGGAGCGACATGACTGTGCGCCAGCTAACCGCGATTTACGCGTTCCGGGCGTCAATCGTCAGGGGATTCGCCCGAGTCTAAGCCGGTTGGGAATGCACTCCGGGGGTAGGCCACCGAATTGATCTCGTCGACTTTGCGACCATACGCGCATGTCCGACGACCGTTCCGTTTCCAAGCAACTCCAGGCCAACGCCGCGGTTCTTCTCGCCTTCGTCAACCGCGACTTCGAGGTTCTCGAAGCGCGGTCCGCGGCGCTTAGCGCCCTTGTTCACGACGCCGAGGCTCGTGAGCATCGTAGAGCGGCCTTCAATGCGCGCGACGCGAGTTGCTACCGGCTCGGTTCGGCGTTCGAGCCGCTCGGCGCCCTCGATATTGATCCGGTTTTCCTTACCGGATGGCTTTGTATTGGTGCCACCGGTTTACTGCTCCTCACCTCGATCGCGATCAACCATCCCGGAAGGAGCACTGCCGAACTTCTCAAGTTGCTCGCGACATCGCGCGCGGGGCGGCAGATTCGTGGCTGGGGCGTCTGGCGTCAATGGGTCTGGCTGAAGGAACTGCGTGAGGCCGAAACTGAGCAGTTCCGCCGATCCGCGGCATTCCGCAAAGCCAGATGGCGGGGCAAGTGTTCGACTGCGAGACAGCGCTACTGCGTCGCGAAACTCTGCGAGTGGCTGCAGCTCGAGCCACGGACTTTCGCGACGCGCGGCGAGGCGTTCGATTGGCTTGAGCGGCAGGGCGGGAATCCGCGCTTCCTCGCAGAACCGCCGCGCCTGGACCTCTCGTCAATCGTCGAGGCGTTGTCATGACGTCGGCCACACTCGAAAACTTGCTCGAAAGCAACGCCGCGTTTCGAGAAGCGATTGTCGCACTTACCGTGCTCGCTAGAGAGGATGAACAGCTTCGGCTAGAGTTCACAGAGGCTGAAGCTGAGGCGCACGGCCTGCATTACGATTGGCGTAGCGCTGCCGCGCACATCGAGCGCATGCGACTGTTGTTGAGCCAGATCGAGGCCAGCGAGCGCGCCACACTGACAACCCTGAAGGCACTTCTGGCAGGCCAATATGGCCACCTCGCCTGATCCCCGGCCCTTCGATGCGACCGCGGCGCCCGATGGGCGTTTCATCATCGACGAATTGCCGTCCGCAATCGCGGTCATGGCCGCCGAACGCGATCTGGTGTTCGAACATCTCGCGTCGTTGGTCGAGGAGTTGTTCGCCGGATCCGATATCGATCCGAAAGGGTAGAAGAATGAAAGATGCAGGTGCAACAGCAAGTGCTGCCCGTCGGAAGGCCTGCGCCTATGTCCGCGTCTCGACCGACGAACAGGCGAAGCACCAGACCTCGATCGACAGTCAGATTGCCGCGATCGAGCGCTGGTGTGCAGCCGAGAATGTCGATCTCGTCGATACCTATGTCGAGCCGGGCCTCAGCGGCACCGACGACGGCCGACCCCAATTCGTCGCGATGCTGGACCGCGCGACCGGCACCGATCACCCTTATGAGCTGGTGGTCGTGTACTCGCTATCGCGGTTCGCCCGCGATCTCACGCTACAACTGGTCAGCTATCAGCGCCTGCACCGCGCCCGCGTCGAGCTGGTTTCGGTGACCGAACCCTTCTCGAAAGGGTCCGCGGGCAACCTGATGAGAGCCGTCGTCGGCGCGTTCAATCAACATTACAGTGACGAAGGATCGAAGCACACGATCCGTACCATGCGGGCCAATGCCGCCGAAGGGTTCTTCAATGGCGGACCGATCCCGTTCGGCTACCGCTCGGTGGTTGCGGAAAAGCGCGGCGACAAGGAGAAGAAGAGGCTCGCCATCGTTGAATCAGAAGCCGCAATCGTCCGGCTGATCTTTGAGCTGGCCAGCTCAGGCAATGGCGCAGGACCGATGGGCGTGCGTGCAGTCGCTGGCTTTCTGAACGAGCGTGGTGACGACCTCCGCGGAGGGCGTTTCCACAACAGCAACGTCGCCGATATTCTGGCGCGAACCCATTACATCGGCTTTTATCTGGATGGGAAGCGCGGCGATGACGGCGAGCCCCTCCCCGAGGATCAGTGGATTCGCGTACCGTGTCCCGCGATTATCAATTCGGATATATTTGCCGCGGTCGCTGCCAGGCGGGCCGAACGCCGGCCGCGCCGCACACCACCCCGTGTCGTCAACGGCGTCACCATGCTGCCGGCCCGGCTCGCCCGATGCGGAGAACCGGGATGCGGCGCCGGTCTCACGGTCCGCTCCGGCAAGGGCGGCCGCTATCATTATTACCCCTGCGAGCATCGGGCGAACCGCTCGCGTGACGCCTGTACGCTGCCACCTATGCCGCGTAAGGTTCTCGATGACATCGTGCTCGACGCAATCGAGCGGCGCGTGTTGGCGCCCGACCACTTGACGGTATTACTGAGTGGCCTGATCGAGAAGAGCGACGAAGCCGAGCAACGTCGCCGTCGCGCGTTGGCCGACGCCCGCGCTGCGCGTACCGAAGCAAGCAAGGCCGTCGCCAATCTCCTCAAGCTTGTTGAGCAAGGCGCGCTTGCGCCCGATGATCCGATGATCGTGGACCGAATCTCCCATCAGCGCTCCCGCGAGCGGACGCTCGCCACCGAGATCGACAGCATCGAGCGGCAGCTCAGCATCTCAAAAAAGAAGATCACGCCAGCGATGATCCGGCAGTTCGGGCTCGCGCTCAGCGCCAGGCTACGTGAAGGTGACCCCAATTTCAGGCGCGCCTATGTCGGTTTGCTGGTCGACAAGGTCGAACTGTCATCCACC
The DNA here is from genome assembly GCA_041906415.1 of Sphingomonas sp. GTDB lineage: Bacteria > Pseudomonadota > Alphaproteobacteria > Sphingomonadales > Sphingomonadaceae > Sphingomonas. The sequence goes on from JAYRJH010000040.1 coordinate 5,366, forward strand.
GCGGTGCGCATCTGCGGCACCCGCGCCGCCCTCGAACATGCCCTGATCAAAGATGAAGATACCCCGCCAGGGGCGGTGCCCATCTTTGACCGGGAATGGTGCCGCGTACAGGACTCGAACCTGTGACCCCCGCATTACGAATGCGATGCTCTACCAGCTGAGCTAACGCGGCACGATGCGCACGCCCGATGGCGTGTCGAGGCGGCGCGCCTAGCAGGGCCGGGCTGCGCTTGCAAGCCGTCTCGATCTTTACGTCTCCTTTACCATACGGGGCGCACAAACGCGGCCGATACCGACTTTCAGCGTCGAGGGGATTTTATGGACACCGCGCGCGGCTTCAACGACGGCCAGCCGCATGAGGGCGACCCGACCGAAAGCGGCGTGGGGGAACCCGCGATCGCGATCGGCACCGACGAACGGCGGATGCACGTGCGCGCCTATAATCATTGGGTGTCGCTGCTGAAGGGC
>JAYRJH010000040.1:5843-12609 GCA_041906415.1 Sphingomonas sp.
TCGAGGATCTCGATCCGGCGGGGATCGCCGATTTCGGGGCGAACAGCGTGCTGATCGATTTCACGCGCGGCGTCGACGATCCGGAAATCCAGTTCCTCGGCAAGGCGCTGCGCGAGGAATGCGGGCTGGGCCACACCATCACCCGCATCGCCGACGTGCCCAGCCGCTCTCTGCTGTCGCGGTTGACGGACCATTATCTCCAGATCATCGCCAATCGCGCGCCGATCGGGTTCGAGGCGGAATTCGTCAGCGCGCGCGGCTATCAGACGCTGTATCGCGGGATATTGATGCCCTTCTCCTCCGGCGAGGACCGCATCGATTTCATCTATGGCGTCATCAACTGGAAAGAGGTGCTGGGCAGCGAGGAGCAGACGCGGCTCGGCGAGGAGCTGAGCGCATCGATGCGCGCCGCGCCGGCGCCGGTGGCGGAGGCCTCGCCCGATACCCCGCAGATATGGGCCGACGGGCCGAGCCGGCTCGCGGACGCGGCCGACGCCGCGCCGCCGCAATCCCTGGGCGACCGGCTGGCGCTGGCGCGGGAGAGCGCGGCGGCGGCGCGCGCGTCCGACGTGCGCAGCCGCTCCGCCCTATATCGCGCATTGGGCCGGGCGCATGATTTCGCGGTCGCGGCGCAGGGCGACGCGGAGGGGCTGGCGGCGCTGCTTACGGATGCGGGCCTGACGCAGCAGGCGCGCGCGCCGATGACGCCGATCGTGAAGCTCGTGTTCGGCGCGGATTACGACAAGACGCGCATCACCGAATTCGCCGCCGTGCTGGGCTGCGCCCTGCGCGAGAATGTGCCGATGGGCGGGCTGGTCGCGTTCATCGATGCCTATCCCAATGGCGTGAAGGGGATCGTCGCCGCCGAACGCGCGCTGCGCCGCCCCGCGAAGGTTCCGGCAACGGCCCCCGCCGTCGACCGCGCCCCGATCGCGCATGTCGCGATCGAGACGGGCGCGGCCACCGGGGACATCGTCGTGCTCGTCGCGCGCGCCACCGAAAAGGGCGTGGACGTTCTGGGCGCGGTGGCGGACGCGCGTCTCGCCAGCAAGGCGCTCGCCGCGCTCGATTGAGGCTCGGGATTTCGGTCGGGAGCAGGTTGCGAAAGGCCGGAACCATGTCCTCGATGCGCATGGTTGCGGCCGCGTCGCGCCACGGCCCGGTCATCAGAATCGGGGCGATGGCGCGGGCGAGCGCGGCGTTCGAACTTTCGTTGCCGGCCGCTACGTAAACCGCGAAATTTTCTTATCTTTCCAGGCGGAAATTTGTAGCAACGGGAACTGGTCTTGAGCCTTCCAACGGCAAGGCGCATAGCATCCGCCCATGTCGAAAGCATCGCTCAAGGCGCTGTCCGAAGCGCTCGCCGCCCGCCTCACCCAACGCGCATTGCCGGGTGAGCTTCAGGGCTTTGGCCCGGCCGAACAAGCGGAGGCCGCCGCCTTCCTTGCCGCGACCGCCGAGCGGCGGCTTCCTGGCACCGTGGCGATCGCGCTGGAGCAGCTGCCCGGCGACGCGGGCGCGCGGCGGCAGCGGCTGGCGATCGTCAATGACGACATGCCCTTCCTGGTGGATTCGATCGCCGCCGCGATCGGGGCGCACGACATCGCGATCGACCGCATCATCCACCCGGTGATCGCCGTCACGCGCGGCGCGGACGGGCTGCTGAAGGGCGTGTCCGACGCGGACGGCGCGCGGGAATCGATGATCTATATCGAGATGCAGCGCGCCGATGCGCGCGAGCGTCGCGACCTGACCGCCGATATCGAGACGTCGCTGGCCGATGTCCGCGCCGCCGTCGCCGATTGGCGCGCGATGCAGGCGACGCTCGCCGCGGACGCCGGCGCGATCGAGGATACCGGCGGCTCCAGCGAGGGCGCCACGCTGATGCGCTGGTTCCTCGACCGCCACTTCACGCTGCTGGGCCATGAGCGCTGGTATGCCGACGGGCGGAAGGGCCATGAGGCGCTGGGTATCGCGCGCACCCGGCACACGTCCTCCCTGCTGGCCGAACGCTCGCGCGAGCTGGCGCTCGAATGGTTCGCGAAGGGCGGCGGCGAGGCGCCGCTGCTGCTGAAATCCAGCGTGATCTCGCAAGTCCATCGCCGCGTGCCGCTCGATCTGATCGCGGTGCCCGTGGTGGAGGGCGGCAGGACCGTCGGCCTTTCGCTCCACGCGGGCCTGTGGACCAGCGCCGCGCTGGCCGCGCCGCCGCGCGCGGTGCCCGTGCTGCGCCAGCGGCTCGCCGATCTGGAGGCGAAGTTCGGCTTCGATCCCGCCGGCCATACCGGCAAGGCGCTGACCCATGCGATGGGGGCGCTGCCACACGATCTGGTGATCGCCTTCGATCCCGAATCGCTGGAGCGGCTGGCGCTGACCGCGATGAGCATCGCCGATCGCCCGCGTCCGAAGCTGGTGCTGGTGCGCTCGCCGCTGGGGCGGCAGATGTTCGGCTTCGTCTGGCTGCCGCGCGACGAGCTGACCACCGCGCGGCGCGTCGCCATCGGGGAGATGATCGCTAATGCCGCCGGTGGCGCGATGCTGGACTGGACGGTGGCGATGGAGGACGGCAACACCGTGCTGATCCTCTACACCGTCGATCTGCGCGCGTCGGGCAAGCTGCCCGATGCCGATGCGCTGGACGCGCAGCTCGAGAAGATGGTGCGCGGCTGGGTGCGCGACGTCGAGGCCGCGCTGGCCGAGCATGTGCCCCCGGCGCGCGCCGCGCGGCTGTCGCTGCGCTGGGCGGCGGCCTTCCCGGCCAGCTATCGCACCGGCAGCACCCCGGAGGAAGCGGCGGAGGACGTGCTGCGCCTCGCCGAGCTGGACGGGCCGGAGGACCGGCAGGTGCTGCTCTATCCCGCCGCCGGCGGCAACGAGCGGCGGCTGAAGATCTACAAGTGCAACGGCGCGCTGGCGCTGTCGGACGCGGTGCCGGTGCTGGAGAATTTCGGCTTCCGCGTGATCGGCGAATGGCCGACGCGGATGCGCGAGGAAAGCGACAGCCACGTCCACGATTTCGCGCTGGAAGCCACCGGCGCGACCGATGCGATCGGCAAGGAGGTGCTGGAAGGCGCGATCGCCGCCGTGCTGAAGGGCGAGGCGGAGAATGACGCGTTCAACCGCCTGATGATCGACGTGGGGCTGGCCCCCGCGTCGGTGGTGCTGCTGCGCGCCTGGTTCCGCTATCTGCGGCAGGCGGGGATGAGCTACGGCCTCGCCACCGTGGTCGATGCGCTGGCCCGCGCGCCGGGCGTGACCCGCGCGCTGATCGCCCTGTTCACGCTGCGCCACCAGCCGGGCGCGAAGGGCGATGCGGCCGCGATCGAGGCGGAGATCGCCGCCGGCCTCGCAGCCGTGAGCGCGACCGCGCGATCGACGACGACCGCATCCTGCGCGCCTGCCGTTCGGTGATCGAGGCGACATTGCGCACCAACGCCTTCACCGACGCCGGGCGCGAGGCGCTCGCCTTCAAGCTCGACAGCGCGAAGATCCCCGGCCTCCCCGCCCCCCTGCCGTGGCGCGAGGTGTGGGTCTATTCCCCGCGCGTCGAGGGCATCCACCTGCGCGCCGGCCCGGTGGCGCGCGGCGGCCTGCGCTGGTCCGACCGGCGGGACGATTTCCGTACCGAGATCCTCGGTCTGATGAAGGCGCAGCGCGTGAAGAACGCGGTGATCGTGCCGACCGGCGCGAAGGGCGGCTTCTATCCCAAGCAGCTCCCCAATCCGGCGGTCGATCGCGACGCATGGCTGGCGGAGGGCACGGAGAGCTATCGCATCTTCATCCGCACATTGCTGTCGATCACCGACAATATCGTCGGCGGCAAGGTGGTTCACCCGAAGGGCGTGACGGTGCTGGATGGGGACGATCCCTATTTCGTCGTCGCCGCCGACAAGGGCACCGCGACGTTCAGCGACGTCGCCAACGCCATCGCGCTCGATCACGGCTTCTGGCTGGGCGACGCCTTCGCCTCCGGCGGCTCCCACGGCTATGACCACAAGGCGATGGGCATCACCGCCAGGGGCGCGTGGGTTTCGGTGCAGCGCCATTTCGCGGAGCGCGGGGTGGACGTGCAGACCGAGACGATCCGCGTCGTCGGCTGCGGCGACATGTCCGGCGACGTGTTCGGCAACGGGATGCTGCTCAGCAAGGCGCTGAAGATCGTGGCGGCGTTCGACCATCGCCACATCTTCCTCGATCCCGATCCCGATCCCGCGAAAAGCTGGGAGGAGCGCGCGCGCCTGTTCGCGCTGCCGCGTTCGAGCTGGGACGATTACGACAAGGCGCTGATCTCGAAGGGCGGCGGCGTGTTCCCGCGCAGCGCCAAGTCGATCAGGCTGACGCCCGAAGTGCGCGCCGCGCTGGATATCGCGGCGGAGGAGATCGAGCCGACGGCGCTGATCTCCGCTATCCTGAAAAGCCCGGTGGACCTGATCTGGTTCGGCGGCATCGGCACCTATATCAAGGCGGCGGCCGAGAACAACGCCACCGTCGGCGATCCGGCGAACGATCGCCTGCGCGTCGATGCGGAGGATCTGCGCGCGATCGCGGTGGGCGAAGGCGCCAACCTCGGCGTGACGCAGGCGGCGCGCATCGCCTTCTCCGCGCGCGGCGGGCGCATCAACACCGACTTCATCGACAATTCCGCCGGCGTCGATTGCTCGGACAATGAGGTGAACATCAAGATCGCGCTCAATCGCGAGATGATGGAGAAGCGCCTGTCGTTCGACGATCGCAACGTGCTGCTCGGCACGATGACCGACGATGTGGCGCATCTGGTGCTGGAGGATAACCGCCTCCAGACGCTGGCGCTGTCGATCGCGGAGGGCGGCGGCGCGAGCGCCCTGCCCAGCTATGTCCGCGTGATCGAGATGTTCGAGGATGCCGGCCGGCTCGATCGCAAGGTGGAGGGGCTGGCCGCCAACGACGAGTTGCTCCGTCGCGGCGTCGAGGGGCGCGGGCTGACGCGGCCGGAGCTGGCCGTGCTGCTCGCCACCGCCAAGCTCGCGCTTCAGGACGCGATCGAGAACGCCGCGCTCGCCACCGATGATGCGATGAAGGGCGATCTCCATGCCGCCTTCCCCACCGCGATGCGCGAGAAGTTCGGCAAGGCGATCGACCAGCACCGGCTGCGCGGCGAGATCGTGGCGACCAAGCTCGCCAACCGCATCGTCAACCGCATCGGCGTGCTCCACCCGTTCGAGCTGGGCGAAGAGGAAGGCGCCGCCCTCTCCGACATCGCCGCGATGTTCGTGGTGGTGGAGCGGCTGTTCGACCTCCCCGCTTTGTGGCGCGAGATCGAGACGACCGCGATGCCGGAATCGGGCCGCCTCGCCCTGTTCGACGAAGTGGCGGCGGCGACCCGCTCGCAGATCGCGGACCTGCTGCGCGTCACTGCGCCCGGCACCGCCCCGGAAGCCGTGCTGAAGCGGATCGGCAAGGGCGTCTCCAGCCTGGATGCGCGGACCAGCGACCTGCTGCTGGAGGAAGCGCGCGCGCAGAGCAGCCGCATCGCCGCGTCGCTGGAGGCGTCCGGCGCGCCGGCTTCGCTGGTGGCCAGGGTGGTGCGCGTATTCGAGCTGGACGGCGCGGTGGGCCTTGCCGACCTCGCCGAGCGGGAGAAGCTCGACGAGATAGAGGTGACGCGCGCCTTCACCCGCCTCGGGCAGGCGCTGGGGCTGGACTGGGCGCAGACCAATGCGGCGCGCATCACCTCCAGCGATCCGTGGGAACGGCTGCTGATCGCCGGACTGGCGCGTGATTTCCAGCAATTGCGGCTCGATTTCCTCGGCCGGGCGGGCAAGACCCATCCGGGCAAGCTGGTCGAGCAATGGCTGGACGCAAATGCCCCGCGCGTCACGCAGTTCAAGGCGCTGGTGGATCGCGCGCGCCACGCGCCCGCCCCCAACGCCGCGATGCTGGCGCAGATCGCCGGTCAGGCGCGGGTGCTGCTGGGGCGGTAGCTCCGGCCCATCGCCTGCTCCGCGTCGTCTGGCCGTGCCGGGTGACGCGGAGCGGGGATCATCCCGCCCGTTCGGGCGAAGCCGCTAGATGTGCCTTTTCTCCAGCTTCCGCGCGAGCGTGCGGCGGTGCAGGCCGAGCCGCCGCGCCGCTTCCGAGATGTTGAAATCCGTATCCACCAGCGTCTGGTGGATATGCTCCCATTCCAGCGTCTTGATGCTGGTCGGGCGGCTCGCGATATCGGCGTCGGGATCGCCGCTCACCCGCGCGAAGGCGGCTTCCACGTCGTCGGTGTTGGCGGGCTTGGTGAGATAGTTGGTCGCGCCCAGCTTGATCGCCTCCACGGCCGTGGCGATGCTGGCGAAGCCGGTGAGGACCACGATCCGCATCGCCGGATCATGCGCATGGAGCGCCTGCACGCAGGCCAGCCCGGAGGCGCCCCCGCCCAGCCGCAGGTCCACCACCGCATGATCGGGCGCGAAAGCCGCCGCCACCTCCTCCAGCCGCTCCGGCCCATGGAGCACCTCCACCGCATAGCCGCGCCGCTCGAACGAGCGCGCCAGCGTGCGGGCGAAGACGGCATCGTCCTCCACGATCAGCAGACGCCCCGTGCTCATGCCGCTTCCTCCAGTGACAGCGCCGCGAGCGGCAGGCGCAGCATCACCTGCGCGCCGCCGCGCGGGGCATTGCTGGCGACCAGCGTGCCGCCCAGCGTGCGCAGCACGTTGGTCGCGAGGAACAGGCCAAGCCCGGCCCCGCGCCGCTGCTTCGTGCTCTGATAGGGGCGGCCGATCCGCTCCAGCAGGTC
>JAYRJH010000509.1:0-1755 GCA_041906415.1 Sphingomonas sp.
CGTCGCGGATATCGTCGGCCAGCTTGGCGTCGCGCGCGGCGGCGCGCATCGCCATCGGATGGATTTCCAGCCTGTGCAGGTCGGCGAGCTGGAAGATCTCGATCAGCCGGACCGGATCTTCCGCGAAGAAATCGTCGCGCGGCAGCGCCAGCCGCCCGCGATCGAGCACGAAGCCGCCCAGCTTGCGCGGCCGCCGGCGGATCGTCGGCAGGCCGAAGCGGCGTCCGCGGGCGGCGAACTGCTCGTCGAGGTGCGCGAGGAACACGCCGGTGAGCGAGCCGACAGCCTTCGCCTGGAGGAAGTAATATTGCATGAATCGTTCGACGCCCGGCTTGCCCAGCCGCTCGGAGAAGCGCATCCGCTCCGCGATCTCGCGCTGCACGTCGAAGGTCAGCCGGTCCTCGGCGCGGCCGGTGACGAGGTGGAGGTGGCAGCGCACGGCCCACAGGAAATTGTCCGCGCGGTGGAACAGGCGATATTCGGCGGGCGTGAACAGCCCCTTGCCCACCAGATCGGAGGCGCGATCGACGTCGTAGACATATTTGCCGATCCAGAAGAGCGCGTGGAGATCGCGCAGGCCGCCCTTGCCCTCCTTCACATTGGGTTCGACGACATAGCGGCTGTCGCCCATCTTCTGGTGGCGTTCGTTGCGCTCGGCGAGCTTGTCGGCGACGAACTGCCGCTCGGTATCGTGCTGCACATCGGCCTTGAAGCGGCGGGCGGCCTCGTCCGCCAGCGTCTCGTCGCCCCAGACGTAGCGGGCTTCGAGAAGCGCGGTGCGGATCGTCACGTCGCCGCGCGCCTGCCGCACCATCTCGTCCAGCGAGCGGCTGGAATGACCCAGCTTCAGCCCCAGATCCCACAGGACATAGAGCATGGATTCGATCACCTGCTCCGCCCATGGCGTCTGCTTCCACGGCGTGAGGAAGGCGATATCCACGTCCGAGAACGGTGCCATCTCCCCGCGCCCGTATCCGCCGACCGCGAGCAGCGCGAGCCGTTCCGCCGCCGTGGGGTTGCTGAGCGGATGGAGCCGCTCCGTCACCAGATCGAACAGGACGCGCAATATCTGGTCGATCAGGAACGCCTGCGCGTTCGCTGCCTCCAGCCCGCGCGAAGGGTGCTCCGTCAGCCGCCGCGCGATCTCCGCGCGCCCGGCGTCGAGCGCCAGCTTCAGCTCCGCCGTCACCGCCCGGCGCAGCGAGGCCGGGTCCGCCATTTCCAGCGCCGCGACGCGATCCGACAGCGCCCGGCGATCGATGATCGCGCGGCGGTTGGCGAGATTGGCGAAGCGGCCCTGCATCATCCGTCCGTCGCCCATGCGCGGCGGTCGCCGCTGGTGGCGGCGGGATGCGGCGAGGCGGGCGCGGCGAGGCGCAGGATCGACCAGTCCCCGCGATCGTCGCGCGCGGTGAGCGCGCAACCCTGCGCGCGATAGGCGGCGATCACCTCCTCCGCCTGGCTTGCGAGCAGGCCTGCGAGCACTATCGTGGCGTGCGGCGCCGCCACCGCCGTCACCTCCGGCGCCATCGCGACCAACGGCCCGGCGAGGATGTTGGCGATCAGCAGGTCATAGGGCGCGGCCTCCGCGATCGCCGGGGCCTGCGCGCCGTCCGCGACGATCAGGTCGATGCGGGCGACCTGGTTGATGGCCATGTTCCCGGCCGTCACCTCGATCGCGATCGGATCGATGTCGGTCGCCGTCACCCGCGCGTCCGGCCACAGATGGCGCGCGGCGAAGGCGAGCAGGCCGGT
>JAYRJH010000510.1:0-1746 GCA_041906415.1 Sphingomonas sp.
CAAAGGGGCGTCAGGGGCTGTGGCTCCCTTCGACTGCACTGCTCGACGGATATCTCCTACCCCCGGCGAGATCGGATTCGATCCGCTAGCCGCGCCTCGAGGTTGCGCGCAGGGCCACGGTCGGGTCGGCGAAACTGATGGCGCGGTCGACGGTGAGGCCGTCGCTGCTGAGCGGAAAGAAACCGCTCTCGCTGGCGCCGATGCTGCTCTCAGCCCGCGGCCAGCTCCGTCTTTCCCATTCGTAGTACATGAAGACCGGCGCGGCCTCGGCCGCGAGGCGGCGATAGCATTCCATCAACTCGGCCTCGATGAGAAAGCCGCACTCGTCCAGGTAGCGGTTCGTGTAGTCGGCGCCATGCGCCTCGACCACGCGCGTGCCGACCAGCCGGTAGCGCACGCGCAGCGGTGCCGCTTCGAGCTGTGCAATGACGACGAAGGGCAGCAAGCCCGGGATCTCCGTCGGATCGATCGCACCGGGATGCGGCGGGCGGTCGCCCGCTGTCTTGCCGCGCCAATAGGCGGCAAATTCCTTGAGCGCGGGCGAGGCGATGTCTTGAGGATCGAGAAAGACGCAGCGACTGGTCATGAGGAACACGGACCGGCGATGAACGATCCGCATCCTGGCCCGCAATCCCGGCAAGGTCCAGGGCATGACTGCCGCGCGGAGCCTCGCCAATGGCCTCTATGTCTTTCGGACTAGAGCCCAGTTCGGCCTGAGGCCCCCCTTGGACTTGAGACCAGCGCGCCGTCACCGCACCAGGACATAGGACCCGGGCGCATCCGATAGGACCGGATAGCCGCCTTCCGGCGCGCCGAGGCTCGGCGGCGCCGAATTGACGTCGCCGGACCGCTCCGTCAGCCAGCCGATCCACGAGTCCCACCACGAACCCTCGCGCCGATCCGCCAGCGCCAGCCAGCTGTCGGCATCGATGGCGGCGCTGCCCGGCTCGCGCTTGTGCAGGCGATAGAAGCGGCCGGGATGACCGGGCTCGCTCACCACGCCCCCGTTGTGGCCGCCCTTGGTCAGCACGAAGGTGAGTTCGGCGCCGGTCAGGAGGGCAATCTTGTAGACCGAGCGCCATGGCGCCACGTGGTCGGCCTCCGTCGCCACGGAGAAGATCGGCGCGTTGATGTCGCCCAAAGACAGCGGCCGCCCTTCGACCAGGTAGCGGCCGCGCGCCAGATCGTTGCCGAGGAAGAGCTGGCGCAGGTATTCCGCCTGCATGCGATAGGGCATGCGCGTGGAATCGCGATTCCACGCCATGAGGTCGTTGCCGCAATCGGCCTCGCCCAGCAGGTAGCGGCGCACCGCCTGCGCCCAGACCAGTTCGTCGGCGCGCAGGGCCTGGAACACGCCGGACATGTGCGACGAATCGAGATAGCCGCGCACCCACATCTCGTCCTCGAGGAAGGCGATCTGGTCCTCGCTGATGAAGGTCAGCAATTCGCCGGCTTCGGTGAAATCAACCTGCGTGGTGAGCAGGGTGATGCTGGCCAGCCGGTCATCTTCCTCGCGTGCCATCTCCGCGGCGGTGATCGCCAGCAGCGTGCCGCCAAGGCAATAGCCGGCGGCGTGGACATGCCGCTCCGGCACGATGGCGCCGATCGCGTCCAGCGCCGCCATCACGCCGAGTTCGCGGTAATCGTCGAGGCCGATGTCGCGCTCCGCTGCGTCGGGATTGCGCCACGAGATAGCGAAGACGGTGAAGCCGTGATCGACCAGGTAGCGCACCAGCGAGTTCCGCC
>JAYRJH010000511.1:0-1730 GCA_041906415.1 Sphingomonas sp.
CCTCACCGCGCAGGAACGCGCTTGCGGTCATCAATCCGGCGAGCAGCCAGATGGTGACGGTCAGCGCCCAGCCGAGCGCGGTGATGTTCGCGCGGGGCATGGCGGCCGTCAGAAGACGGGTTCCTCGCCGGGCTTGCCGGGCAGGTGGATGCCGCATTCCACCTTGTCCCACCCGCGCCAGCGGCCCGCGCGCGGGTCTTCGCCGGGCAGCACCTTCGACGTGCACGGCTTGCAGCCGATCGATGGATAGCCGTCCGCCTCCAGCGGGTGGCGGGGCAGCTCGTGCGCCGCGAAATAGGCGTCGATCCGCGCCTTGTCCCAATCCGCCAGCGGGTTGAGCTTCAGCCGCCCCTCGTCGATCTCGAAGCGCGGGATGCCGGCGCGCGTCTTCGACTGGAAGCCCTTGCGCCCGGAAATCCACGCGTCGAACGGTGCGAGCGCGCGGCGCAGCGGCTCCACCTTGCGGATATCGCAGCAGCCGTCGGGGTCATAGGACCAGCGCAGGCCGTTCGCGTCCTTCGCGGCGAGGATGCGCGGATCGGGGCGATAGACGCGCAGGTCGGTCAGGCCCAATTGCTCGGCCAGCGCGTCGCGATATTCCAGCGTCTCGCCGAACATCTTCTGCGTGTTGGTGAAGATCACCGGCACGTCGCGATCCACCGCCGCGATCATGTGCAGCAGCACGGCGGATTCGGTGCCGAACGACGACACGGCCGCGATGCGCCCCTTCAGCTCCCCGGACAGCAGCTCGGCGAGCATGTCCTGCGTGGAGACGCCCGCGAAGCGCGATTCGTAGGCGGCGGCGTCTCCGGCGGCGAAGGCGGGCATGACGTCGATCGTGTCGAGCACGCGCGCCGCCTCACCCATGGCGCAGCTTCCACACCGGCACGGCGGCGTCGGCGGCGGGCTGGTAGCGATATTCGTATCGCTCCAGCGTGGCACGCAGCACCCCGTCGTCGATCGGCGCATTCGGCGCGAAGCTGTCGAAGCCACAGCGGCGCATATGGTCCATCTGGTCCACCAGCACGTCACCGGTGGCGCGCAACTCGCCCTTGTATCCCGCCTCGCGCAGGATGCGGGCGGAGGAATAGCCGCGCCCGTCGCGGAAGCGCGGGAAATCCACCTCGATCAGCGAGATATGGCCGAGATGCGGGAGCAACGCCCGCGCATCCTCCCCCGCCTCCAGCCGCACGGCGGAGGAATTGGTCTGGTCGAGGAAAGCGTCCAGCGTCACCGCCGGCTCCTCGACCGGCTCGTCGTCGCGAAAGCGGAGCGGGTCGGCGCGCGCCGACACATCACCGATGTTGTCAGCCATAGATCGCCTCCTTGAACGGCTCGAAGCCGACGCGGCGATAGGTGTCGAGGAAGCGCTCGCCCTCCCGCCGCATCTCCAGATATTTGTCGGTCACGCGCTCCACCGCATCGACCACGCCGTCCTCATTGAAGCCGGGGCCGGTGATCTTGCCGAGGCTGGCGTCCTCCGCGCCCGATCCGCCGAGCAGGAGCTGGTAGTTCTCCGTGCCCTTGCGGTCGACGCCGAGGATGCCGATGTGCCCGGCGTGGTGGTGGCCGCAGGCGTTGATGCAGCCGCTGATCTTCAGCTTCAGCTCGCCCAGTTCCCGCTGGCGGCCCAGATCGGCGAAACGGCTGGCGATCTTCTGCGCCACGGGGATCGAGCGCGCGTTGGCGAGGCTGCAATAATCGAGGCCGGGGCAGGCGATGATGTCGCT
>JAYRJH010000512.1:0-1729 GCA_041906415.1 Sphingomonas sp.
GTCGGCGCATCAGGCGGTGCGCGACCTGCGCGATCAGATGCGCTCGCACACCTCGCGTGCCGTCAGCCCGGTGGCGGCCGCAGCGCTGACGCAGGCTTCCCGCCGGGCGTTCCACCGCGATCACCGCGCCGCCCTGCGCGCGGCGGCGGGCACGGTGGCGACGATCCTGATCGGATCGGCCTTCTGGATCGGCACGGGCTGGGCGGATGGCGCGGGCGCGGTGCTGATCTCCGGCGTCGCCTGCGCGCTGTTCGGCGCGAACGACGATCCGCGCCCGATGATCCTGAGCTTCCTGTGGGGCACATGCATCGGCGTGGTGCTGGCCGCGGCCTACGCCTTCATCCTCCTGCCCCGCGCCACGGATTTCGTGACCGTGGCGGCGATGCTGGCGCCGACCTTGCTGTTGCTGGGCTATGCGCTGACAGTGCCTTCCGCATCGCTCATCACCCTGGGCACGGTGATGGGCTTCATCAACATCGCCGGGCTGAACGCGCATTATGCCGCCGATTTCGCCGCCTTCGCCAACGGGGCGCTGGCGCAGATCATCGGCACCGGCTTTGCGGTGGTGACGGTCGGCCTGTTCCAGGTGGTCGGGGCGGAGCATAGCGCCGCGCGCATCATCACCGCCGGCTGGCGCGACCTCGCGCAGCGCAGCAACCTGCGGCGGCGTCCGAAGGTGAACAGCTGGGTCAGCCGGATGCTGGACCGTATCGGCCTGCTCGCGCCCCGGCTGGCGGCGATGGGCGGCGATCCGGGGCGGCCGATGCTGGATGCGTTGCAGGATCTGCGCGTCGGGGTGACGGTGGGCAACCTGCGCGACCTGCGGCTTGACGCGGGGCCGGCGGCGGAAGAGTGGATCACTCCGGTCCTGCAGGGAGTGGGGCGTTATTATGCCGCGCGGCGGCTCGATCGTCCGCCGCCCGACGATCCGGCTCTGCTGGAAGGGATCGACAAGGCGATGCAGGCTTTTTCGCGCGATGAGGATGACGATATGCGGCGGCGCGCGATGCTGGCGCTGACCGGCCTGCGCCGCAACCTGTTCCCGGCGGCGGCCCCTTATGGCGCGGCGGTGACGGCATGAGGGGTAGCGTGGGCGGAGAGGTGAGCCTTGGCGGCGTCTACATGCCGGGCCTGCTGCTGCTGGCGATCGTGGCCCTGCTGCTCACGGCGTTGCTGACCCGCCTGCTCGGCCTGATCGGCGCCTATCGCCTGTTCGCCTATCGTCCGCTCGTGGATGTCGCGATCTACGTCATCATGCTGGGCGCGCTCGTTCTTCTCTTCGCATCGGATGCTTCGCTGTCATGAACCGCTACCTAGCCCCTATCGCCCGCATGGCCGCCACGCTGGTGCTCGTCGGAATCGCGGTGCTGATCGCGCTATGGCTGTGGCGGCGCTACGAGGTCGACCCGTGGACGCGCGACGGCCGCGTGCGCGCCGACGTGGTGCGCGTGACGCCCGATGTCGGCGGGCTGGTGACGGCGGTGATGGTGCGCGACAACCAGCAGGTGAACGCGGGCGACCTTCTGTTCGTGGTCGATCGCCCGCGCTATCACCTCGCGCTGGAGCAGGCGGAGGCGGCGATCCGCGCCGCCCGCGCCTCGCTGGAGCAATATCGCCGCGCCGCGAAACGCGATCTGGCGCTGGGCGACCTCGTTTCGGCGGAAGCGCATGAGCAGAATGTCGCGCGCGTCGGCACGGCGGAGGCCGCGCTGGCGCAGGCCGAGGCGCA
>JAYRJH010000041.1:0-12240 GCA_041906415.1 Sphingomonas sp.
GCATCGACCAGTGGACGGTGCAGACCTATCGCCGAACCGCCCCCCTATCTCGCGCCGATTATACCGATGCGGCGGGCACGCAAATCTACATCTCCGGCAAGACGGGCGAAGTGGTGCAGCGCACCACGCGCTTCCAGCGCTTCTGGGGCTGGCTGGGCGCGGTGCCGCATTGGCTCTATCCCACGATCCTGCGGCAGGACGGGGAGTTGTGGAATCAGGTGGTCGTCTGGACCTCGCTGGTCGGCTGCTTCCTCACCGTCACCGGCATCTGGGTCGGCATCGCGCGGCTGCGCAGGCGGCGGGATGGCTCGATCGGTTCGCCGTTCCGGGGCGTCTGGTGGTGGCATCACATGCTCGGCCTGTTCTTCGGCGTGCTGACGCTGACATGGGTGGCGAGCGGTCTGTTCTCGATGAACCCATGGGGCTTCCTCGACAGCATGGCGGGTTTCGCCGAGCGCCGGCAGCTTGCGGGCGAGATGCGCTGGGGCACGGTGCGCGATGCGCTCGCGGAGGCGCGCCTGGGGCCGGACGTGGTGCGGATCGAGACAGCGCCGCTCGGCGGCCGTGTCTGGCTGGTGGCGGCCAAGGCGGACGGGCATCGCGAGCGTCTCTCCGCCGCTGGCCACGCGACCCCGCTGGCCGGCGCGGAATTGCGGACCGCTCTCGCTCGCGCGCTGCCGCTCGCGACGCTGGAGCGGTTGACGCAGGAGGACGATTATTATTACGCGCACCACAATCCCGCGCCGCTGCCGGTGTGGCGCGCGCGGCTGGGCGATGCGGGTCGGACGATCCTCTATATCGATCCCGTATCCGGCCAGATCGCGCGGGCGGTGGATGGCAACGGGCGCGGCTTCCGCTGGTTGCAGGATGGGCTGCACAGTCTGGACTTCCCCATCCTGCGGCAAAGGCCCGTGTGGGATCTGGTCGTGCTGCCCTTGCTGGCGATGGTGACTTTCGTGTGCGCCACGGGGACGTGGATGGCGTGGAGCAAGGTGAAGCGCGATCTCCGCCGAATCCGCCGCCGCCGCGCGCGCCTGCGCTAGCTCGGGACCAGCCCCTGCAACCGCCACTTGCGGTTGAACGACAGAAGCGCGCGGGAAAGCGGGGCGATGTCGATCGACAGCGTAGCGGCGAGCGGAAGGCCCAGCGCATGGGCCAGCGCCGCGCGGATCATCATCGGATGCGTGATCGCCGCGTGGGACACATTCGTCTCCGCAAGCGCATCCAGCCATGGGCCGATCCGCGTCTTCGCCGCCGTCATGCTCTCGCCCTCCGGCGCGCCGCTGGCGGGATCGGCGAGCCATTGCGCCAGCGCCTCCGGCTCCTCCGCCATGATCGCGCCGAACCCGCGCCCGCTCCACCGGCCATGATCGAGATCGGCGAGCGGCGCGGCGATCTCCGCCGACACGCCGATCGCGTCCGCCGTCTCGCGCGCGGAACGCCATGGGCTGCACAGGACTGGCGCGGTCAGGCGCACCGCCGCCGCATCGCGCCGCCCGCATTCGTCGAGCGGCTCGTCGGCAGCCGGGAAGCCACCCGTCCGGGCCGAGGCGGTGGAGGCCGCGCAGAGGAGCAGGAGCGAGGTCGCCAGGAAAGCCTCCCGAATAGCGTTGACGTCGACGCTGCCCGCGCCCTAAGTGGCGGGCAGTTCCAGGAAGAAGAAGCCGGTGCAAATCCGGCGCGGTCGCGCCACTGTAATCGACGCTGCAACGCCACGTCGAGAGCCAGACCTTCCTCCTGGGTTTTTACGAACCTCTCTTGGGACGCGGAATCCCGGAAGGAGCATTGACCATGGCCACCACTGCCGCGCTGTTCGACGACGGCTTCATCCCTGTCGCCATTCCGGTCGAGGATATCGTTCCCTGGGCGGTGTTCGGCACGCTGATCGCGCTGATTTTCCTCTATTTCGTCAGCACGGAGCAGGGCGCGCTCGCGCTGTTCCAAGGGATGTATGTGCACGAATTCGTGCATGACGGGCGGCACCTGCTCGGCTTCCCCTGCCACTGAGGCGACGATGACACGGGATTTGCTGTGGCGCGGGATGCTGGCCGGCATCCTCGCGGCCTTGCTGGCGACCTTCGCCGCGCGGATCGTGGCCGAGCCGCAGATCGATCGCGCGATCGGCTATGAGGAAAGCCATGCCGTCCACCACCCCGGCGGTGGCGTGGAGGAGGAACTGGTCGGCCGCGAGACGCAGAAGGGCGCGGGCCTGCTGACGGCGCTAGCGCTCTATGGCGCGGCGGTCGGCGGGATATTCTCGCTCGTCTTCGCTTATGGCTACGGCCGGTTCGGGGCGATCGGGCCGCGCAGCTTCGCGCTGCTGCTGGCGGGGCTTGCGTTCCTGCTGGTGGTGATCGTGCCGGGTATCAAATATCCGCAGACCCCGCCCGCGGTGGGCCGGCACGAGACGGTCGGCATCCGCACCGCCGCCTATTTCGCGATGATCGCGCTTTCACTCGGTTCCGCGATCGTCGCGGGGCGGCTGCGCGGCGCGCTGGCGCGGAACCTGCGCGGGATCGATGCGACGCTGGTCGCGGCGGGGGCTTATCTCGCGATGGTCGGCATCGGCCAGTTCCTGCTGCCGGTGATCGACGAGGTGCCGGCCGATTTCCCCGCCACCCTGTTGTGGAATTTCCGCGTCGCCTCGATCGCCACTCAGTTCCTGCTGTGGGCGGTGATCGGCATCGTCTTCGGCCTGTCCGCCGAGCGCGTGCTGAAGCGCCGGCAAGCCTGATATCGCCAAAGGAGAAAGAGCCGTGAGCAAGGTTCCGACCACCGTCATCACCGGCTTCCTCGGCGCGGGCAAGACCACGCTGATCCGGCATCTGCTGCTAAATGCGAAGGGCCGCCGGCTCGCGCTCGTCATCAACGAGTTCGGCGACGTGGGCGTCGACGGCGAGCTGGTGCGCGGCTGCAACGACGCCGCCTGCCCGGAGGAGGATATCGTCGAACTGGCCAATGGCTGCATCTGCTGCACCGTGGCGGACGATTTCCTGCCGACGATGCAGAGGCTGCTCGACCGGCCCGATCCGCCGGAACATATCATCATCGAGACCTCCGGCCTCGCGCTCCCCAAGCCGCTGGTGAAGGCGTTCCAATGGCCCGATATCCGCGCGCGGGCGACGGTGGACGGCGTGGTCGCGCTGATCGATGCCGATGCGGTCGCCGCCGGGCGCTTCGCCACCGACGAGGCGGCGCTGGCAGCGGCGCGCGCGGCCGATCCCTCGCTCGATCACGACAGCCCGCTGGAGGAGCTTTTCGAAGATCAGCTCGCCTGCGCCGATCTGGTGGTGCTGAACAAGGCCGATCTGGTCGATGCCGACACGCTGGCGGGCGTCGAGCGCGATATCGACGGCGAGACACGCGCGGGCGTGCGCATCGTGCGCGCCAGCCATGGCGCGGTGGACGTGGGCGTGTTGCTGGGGCTGACGGCGGCGGCGGAGGACGATCTCGACGCGCGCCCCTCCCACCACGATACGGAGGAGGAGCACGACCACGACGATTTTGACAGCTTCGTCGTGTCGGGCGGCGCGGTCGGCGAACCCGCGACCCTGCTGGCGGCGATCGGGGAGGCGATCGCCGGGCATGACATATTGCGCGTGAAGGGATTCGTCGCGGTGGAGGGCAAGCCTGCGCGGCTGCTGGTGCAGGCGGTCGGCCCGCGCATCCAGCATCATTTCGACCGCGCCTGGCTGGCCGGGGAGCCGCGCCGCACGCAACTGGTGGTGATCGGCCAGAAGGGGCTGGACCGCGCCGCGATCGAACGGGCGCTGGGGGCGGCGCTCGGCTGATGCACCTGCTTTCCGCCACGCCGGGAACGGTATCGAACGGCGAGGAGGCGATCGATCTCGCCCAGTCGCCGGGCGATATCGTGATCCTGACGGTGGCGGACAGCGAACTCGCCTGCTTCGCGCGCGCGGCGGCGCTGCTGGGGGAGGGGGCGCCGGGCGTGCGGCTCGCCAATTTGCTCCAGCTCCGGCATCCCTATTCGGTCGATCTCTATGTCGAGAAGGTGATCGCCCGCGCGCGCTTCGTGTGCGTGGTGCTGCTCGGCGGCAAATCCTATTGGCCCTATGGCGTGGACGAGATCGCCGCGATCGCGCGGGCGCGCGGCATCGCCTTCGCCGCGATCGCCGAGGGGCAGGAGCCGGACCCGGCGCTGGAACGCGCCTCCACCCTGCCGCCTGGGACGTGCCGGCGGCTGCGCGATTATTTGCGACAGGGTGGCGTCGCCAACGCGCTCGCCTTCCTGCGCACCGCCGCCCGGCTGATCGGGCGCGACTGCGGCGTGGCCGACGATCCGGTGCCGGTGGCGGACGCTGGCCTCTACGTGCCCGGCGTCGAGCGGCCGACGCTCGCCGACGCTCGCGCGCGCTGGGCGGCGGGGCGGCCGGTGGCGCTGCTGGTCTTCTACCGCGCCCTGCTGCTGGCGGGAACGCTGGAGGCGGTGGACGCGATGCTCGCCGGGCTGGAGGCGGAAGGGCTGAACCCGATCGCGGTTCACGTCCGCGCGCTGCGCGAGCCGTTCGCGCGCGACTGGCTGGGCGGCGTGCTCGATGAGGTGCGGCCCGACGTGATCCTCAACGCCACGTCCTTCGCCGCTTCCGCGCCGGGCGAGGTGCGGATCCCTGCCGTGCTGGAGCGAGCGGATTGTCCGTTGCTCCAGATCATCCTCGCCGGCGTCGATCAGGAAAGCTGGGAGAGCAGCGCGCGCGGCCTCAGCCCACGCGACCTCGCGATGAATGTCGCGCTGCCGGAGGTGGACGGGCGCATCTTTGCCCGTGCGGTGGCGTTCAAGGCGGCGGGGCGGTTCCACACGCTGACCGAATGCGGCATCGTCGTGCCCAAGGTGATGCCGGATCGGATTGCCTTCACTGCCGCGCTCGCCGCCAACTGGGCGCGGCTGCGGCGCACCCCGGCGGCCGGGCGGAGGGTGGCGCTGGTGCTGGCCAACTATCCCAATCGCGACGGGCGGATCGGCAATGGCGTCGGCCTCGACACGCCCGCCAGCGCCGCCGCGATCCTCTCCGCCCTGCGTGAGGCGGGCTATGACACCGGCGACGCGCCGGAGGATGGCGCGGCGCTGATGCGGCTGATGACGGGGGGTGTGACCAACGACCTTTCCTCGGTCGACCGGCCGGGCGAGGTGTCGTTGTCGCTGGATCGCTATCGCGCCGCCTTCGCGAGCCTGCCCGCAACCGTCCGCCGCGCCGTCTCCGAACGCTGGGGAGCGCCGGAGGACGATCCCTTCGTCCGCGACGGCGCGTTCCGGCTGGCGGTGCATCGTTTCGGCAATGTCGCGATCGCGGTGCAGCCGGCGCGCGGCTATAACGTCGATCCCAAGGCCAGCTACCACGATCCCGCGCTGCCGCCGCCGCACTATTACCTCGCCTTCCATGTCTGGCTGGCGGAGGTGTTCGGCGCGCAGGCGGTGGTGCATGTCGGCAAGCACGGCAATCTCGAATGGCTGCCGGGCAAGGCCGTGTCGCTGTCGCGCGATTGCTTCCCGGAGGTGTGCGCCGGGCCGCTGCCGCAAATCTATCCCTTCATCGTCAACGATCCGGGCGAGGGCACGCAGGCCAAGCGCCGCATCGCCGCGACGATTATCGACCATCTCACTCCGCCGCTCACCCGCGCCGAAAGCTACGGCCCGCTGAAGCAGTTGGAGGCGCTGGTCGACGAATATTATCTCGCGGCGGGCATGGACCCACGCCGGCTGGAGCGGCTGCGGCGCGATATTCTCGATCTCGCGCAGAGCATCGGGCTGGATCGCGACGCGGGCGCGAGCGGCGAGGGCGACGACGCGCTCGCCGCGATCGACAATTACCTGTGCGAGCTGAAGGAGATGCAGATCCGCGACGGGCTGCACGTCTTCACCCGCTCGCCGGAGGGGCGGCTGCGGCGCGACCTGCTGGTGGCGCTGGCGCGCACCCCGCGCGGCCATGATGAGGCGGGGCAGGGCTCGCTGCCGCGTGCGCTGGCGGACGATCTCGCGCTCGGCTTCGACCCGCTCGATTGCCGGATGGGGGAGGCGTGGCGCGGCCCCCGCCCGGCGGCGCTGGAGGCGGTGAGCGGCGATCCGTGGCGCAGCAATGGCGACACGGTGGAGCGGCTGGAACTGCTCGCAGCCGCGCTGGTCGATGGCGCGCCCGTGGTTGGCGAAAGATCGGCGGCGGTGATGGCGTCGCTCGAGGCGCGCATCGCCCCGCGCGTCGATGCCTGCGGCGAGGCGGAGCGCGATGCGCTGCTGGCCGCGCTCGACGGGCGTTTCGTTCTGCCCGGCCCCTCCGGCGCGCCGACGCGCGGGCGGCCGGACGTGCTGCCGACCGGGCGCAACTTCTATTCGGTCGATACGCGCGCGGTGCCCACGGCGGTGGCGTGGGATCTCGGCCTGCGTTCCGCGCAACTGCTGGTGGCCGACTATCTCCAGCGTGAGGGCGAATATCCGCGCGCCATGGCGCTTTCCGCATGGGGCACGGCGAACATGCGCACCGGCGGCGACGATATCGCGCAGGCGCTGGCGCTGATGGGCGTCCGCCCGCGCTGGGACTGGACCTCGGGCCGCGTCATCGGCTTCGAGGTGATGAGCGTGACGGAACTCGGCCGCCCTCGCGTCGATGTGACGTTCCGCGTCTCCGGCTTCTTCCGCGATGCCTTCCCCGAGCAGATCGACCTGATCGACAGCGCCGCCCGCGCCGTGATGGCGCTCGACGAGCCGGAGGCGGACAATCCCGCTGCCATCCGCCACCGCGCCGATGCCGCGCGGCTGATCGACGCCGGGACCTCTCCCGAAACGGCGTCGCGGCGCGCGGGCGCGCGCGTGTTTGGATCGAAGCCGGGCGCCTATGGCGCGGGGTTGCAGGCGATGGTCGACGAGCGGCTGTGGCACAGCCGCGCCGATCTGGCAGACGTCTATCTCGACTGGGGCGGCTATGCCTATGGCGCGGGCGTGGAGGGCGATCCCGAGCGCGACCTGTTCGCCGCCCGCCTCGCGACCGCCGACGCACTGGTGCAGAATCAGGACAATCGCGAGCACGACCTGCTCGACAGCGACGATTACTATCAGTTCGAGGGCGGCATCGCGGCGGCGGTGGAGCATCTGTCCGGCAAGGCCCCGCTATCCTATCACAACGATCACAGCCGCCCCGAACGACCTGTCGTGCGCACGCTGGAAGACGAGATCGGCCGCGTCGTGCGCGCGCGAGTCACCAACCCCAAGTGGATCACGGGCGTGATGCGCCACGGCTACAAGGGCGCGTTCGAGATCGCCGCCTCGGTCGATTACCTCTTCGCCTTCGCCGCCACCACGCACGCGGTGAAGGATCATCATTTCGACGCCGTCCACGCCGCCTTCATCGAGGATGCGGCGGTGCGCGCTTTCATGGCCGACACCAACCCGGCTGCCTTGCGCGAAACCGCGGCCCGGCTGGCAGAGGCGCTGGAGCGGGGGCTTTGGAAACCGAGATCGAACAGCGCGGGCGTGTTGCTCGCCGAGCTTGCAGGAGGCGCATGATGGTCCAGCGGACCGAGGCGGAACATGCCGCGAAGATGAAGAAGAAGCAGGCGGCGCATGACAGGATCGTCGCCGGAAAGACGATCGAGAAGGGCCTGCTGATCGTCCACACCGGCAAGGGCAAGGGCAAGACGACCGCCGCGCTCGGCATGGTCGTCCGCGCGATCGGTCACGGGAAGAAAGTGGGCGTCGTGCAGTTCGTGAAGGGCGCGATGGCCACTGGCGAGAAGGCGGTGTTCGACGCCTTCCCCGATCGCGTGGAGTTCAAGCCGATGGGCGAGGGCTTCACCTGGGACACGCAGGACCGCGCCCGCGACATCGCAACCGCGCGCACCGCGTGGGACGAGGTGAAGCGCATGATCGCCGACCCTTCCTGCGACATGGTGCTGGCGGACGAGCTGAACATCGTGCTGCGCTACGATTACCTGCCGCTGGACGAGGTGCTGGCGGTGCTGACCGCGCGGCCGGAGATGAAGCATGTCATCGTCACCGGCCGCAACGCGCCCGACGCGCTGGTCGAGGCGGCGGATCTCGTCACCGAGATGACATTGGTGAAGCACCCCTTCCGCGAACAGGGCGTCAAGGCGCAGCCGGGGATCGAGTTCTGATGGGGTCAGCGCGCCGCCAGTTGCTCCGAGAGGCTGCGCGCCGCCTTCACATAGGCGGGGCCGCCGCACACCGTCCACGCCTGCGGCAGCTTCAGGCGCGGTATGGCGGCGAGGATCGGATGGTGCAGCATCTCGGTGCCCTGATCTGTCACGCGGTCGCTGTTCGTCTCGACGATCAGGTAATCCGGCCGCGCCGCGATCAACTCCTCGAGCGAGAGCTGCGACAGCGCGGGCTTGCCCAGCTTCGCGGCGAGGTTGGTGAGGCCAGCGCGGCGCATCAACTCGTCCACCAGAGTGCCGGTGCCGGTGAGATAGCCGCGCCGCTGGTAGTAAGCCGCCACGCCATGCGCGCGGGGCGCGGGGAGGGCGGCAAGCTCCGCGTTCATGCGGCGGATCAGCGCCTCGCCGCGATCGGGATGGCCCACGGCGGCGGCGATCTCGCGGATCTGGGCGACGATCGCGTCATAGCTTTCGGCCGAGGGCAGCTCGAGCGTGCGGTATTTCTGCCCCGCCAGCGCGCCGCGCGTGCCGCTGCGCCGTCCGGGCGAGGCGATGACGAGATCGGGCTGGAGCGCGAGCACTTCCTCCGCCCGGCCCTTGCTCCACGGCAGGCCGCGCGCCTGCGCGGCGCCCGCCGACATCTGCGGATCGCGCGCGAATTCGGTGAGCGCGGCGATCTGTCCGCGATCGGCGAGCGCCAGCAGATACTGGTCCGCGCACATGTTGAGCGAGACGATCCGGCGCGGCGGCGTCGGATCAGCATGGGGCACGCGGGACGCGCCGCCAAGCATCGCGACGCCGCCGACCAGCGCGAGGGGGAGCAGGCAATGGCGAAATAGGCGAAGGAGCGGGTGAGGCATGACGCTGCCCAATGACCCTTGCGGCCCCGTGACACAAGAGCGGCGGGGTGCGACCGATCAAGATGAGGTCTTCCGTGATTTTCGATTCCAGACGTGCGGCGCTGACAGGCGTGCTGGCCGTCCTCCTGATGCTGGCGGCGGCCCTGTCGCTGCTGATCGGCCCCGCGCCGGTCGCGGCTTCGCGGCTGATCGCCGCGCTGGCCGGTCATGGCGACCCGATCGCCAGCGCCATAGTGTTCGACCTGCGCCTGCCGCGCACCTTGCTCGGCTTGCTGGTCGGCGCGATGCTGGGCCTGTCCGGCGCGGCGCTGCAAGGCTATCTGCGCAATCCGCTCGCCGAACCCTCGGTGGTGGGCGTTTCCAATAGCGCCGCGCTGGGGGCCGTGGTGGCGATCTATTTCGGGCTGGCCAACGCCCATCCGATCGTGCTGCCGCTGCTGGCGATCCTCGGCGCGCTGGCGTCGCTTGCGTTGCTGCAACTGCTCGGCGGACGATCCGAAAGCCCGCTGACATTGATCCTCGCGGGCATCTCCATCGCCACCCTGGCGGGGGCGGCGATCAGTCTCGCGCTGAACCTTTCGCCCAATCCCTTCGCCGCGATGGAGATCATGTCTTGGCTGCTCGGCAGCCTCGACAACCGATCCTTTCAGCACGTCTGGATCGCATTGCCCTGCGTCGCGACCGGCATGGCCCTGCTGCTGGCGAACGGCCGCGCGCTCGATGCGCTGACCCTGGGAGAGGATGGCGCGAGCGCGCTGGGCGTGGACCTGCGCCGCACGCGGATATTGCTGCTGTTCGGCCTCGCGGTCGGCGTCGGCGGAGCGGTGGCCGTCACCGGCTCGATCGGCTTCGTCGGGCTGATCGTGCCGCATCTGGTGCGTCCGCTCACCGATCGCAGCCCGTCCGCCGTGCTTCTGCCCTCGGCGCTGGCGGGGGCGGTGCTGCTGGTCGCGTCGGACACGGCGGTGCGGCTGATCCCCACGTCCAGCGAGCTGAAGCTGGGCGTCGTCACCGCCTTCCTCGGCGTGCCGGTCTTCCTCGTCCACCTGATGCGGGAGCGGCGGCTATGGTGACGATCCGTATCGAGGCGCTGGGCGTGTCGCTCGGGCGGCGCGCGGTGCTGCGGGAGGTGAGCGCCGATTTCACGCCCGGCGCGCTCGTCGGTGTGATCGGCCCGAACGGCGCCGGCAAATCGACGCTGGCGCGCGCGATGCTCGGGCTGGCGCGTCCCGACGCCGGGGCGGTGCTGGTCGACGGCGAGGACGTGACCCGCATCGCCCGCGCCGGCCTGGCGCGCCGCGTCGCCTATCTGCCGCAGGGGCAGGCGCTGCACTGGCCGCTGACGGTGGAGCGGCTGGTCGGGCTGGGCCGGCTGCCGCATCTCGGCCCGCTGTCGCGCATCGCGCCCGCCGACGCGGCGGCGATCGATCGCGCGATGGCGCGGACGGACACGGCCTCGCTCGCCCGGCGTGTCGCCACCGAGCTTTCGGGCGGGGAGCGCGCCCGCGTGCTGCTCGCTCGCGCGCTGGCCGTGGAGGCGCCCGCGCTGATCGCGGACGAACCGCTCGCGAGCCTCGACCCAGCGCACCAGATCGAGGTGATGGAACTGCTCGCGGCCGAAGCGGCGGCGGGCGCGCTGGTGATCGTGATCCTCCACGATCTCACCATGGCGGCGCGATACTGCGACCGGCTGCTGCTGCTCGACCATGGGCGGATCGCCGCCGACGGGCCGCCGGCCGATGTGCTCGCACCCGATCATCTCGCCGATGTCTACGGCATCCGCGCCGCCATCGACCTTTCCGGCCAGCGCCCGCTGGTCGTTCCCGTTTCAAGGATTTCGTGATGAAGAGAGTTTCCGTTTCCCTATCCGCCCTGCTGCTCGCCACGCCCGCGCTGGCGCAGGAAGCGTCCGCGCCCGATGCGGCGGCGGACCCGGCCGCCGCGCCGGTGATCGTGACCGCTACCCGAACGCCGACGTCGATCGACCGCGTTTCCGCCTCCGTCACGGTGCTGGACAAGGCCGCGATCGACGCCGCGCAGGATATGGACGTGGCCGGCCTCCTGCTGCGCACGCCGGGCATCAGCATCTCGCGCAACGGCGGCTATGGCACCAACACCACGTTGCGCCTGCGCGGCGCGGAGGGCGACCAGACGGTGATCGTGCTCGATGGCGTGAAGCTTTCCGATCCGGCGGCGACCGACGGCGCATTCGACATGGGGAACATGCTGACCGGAGACGCCGCCCGCATCGAGGTGCTGCGCGGGCCGCAATCGACCTTGTGGGGCAGCCAGGCGATCGGAGGCGTGGTGAATATCGTCACCGCGCTCCCCACGCGCCCGATCGAGGGCACGTTCGATATCGAGGCGGGATCGCGCAACACCGTGGACGCGCGCGCGGGGCTGGGCGGCAGGAGCGGCCCGGTGACGTGGCGGCTCGCGGGCGAGACGTTCACCACGGACGGCATCTCCGCCTTCGATCGCAGCTTTGGCGGACGCGAGCGCGACGGCTACACCAATCGCTCCGCTTCCGGCCGGGTGGAGGTGGCGCTGGCGAGCGACGTGTCGCTGGACCTGCGCGGCTTCTATTCCAGCGGGCGGACGCAGCTCGACGGATTCGATGCCAGCTTCGCGCTCGCCGACACGCCGGAATATTCCACCAACCGCCAGTGGCTGGGCTATGCCGGGCTGAACGCGGGCCTGTTCGAGGGGCGGCTGAAGAATCGCATCGGCTTCAGCTACACCAATACGGCGCGCGACAATTACGATCCGCGCCTTGCCGGCGATACGACCACCTTCCATTCGAACGGCAGCACGCGGCGGGTGGAATATGAAGGCACGCTTGGAATCGCGGACGGCTGGAACGCCGTATTCGGGATTGAGCATGAATGGTCGCGATTCAGCTCGATCTCACCGCAATATCAGACTGATCCGAGCATCGGCGAAGCGTCCCTGACCGACGAATATCTCCAGCTCAACGGCGCCCTGCTGGCCGGGCTGACCGTCACCGGCGGCGTGCGGCACAACGATTATACGAGCTACGGCGGCCGTTTCCTCTTTTCCGGCGGCGCGGCCTGGAAGCTGCCCACGGGCACCGTCCTGCGCGCGAGCTATGGCGAGGGGTTCAAGGCGCCATCGCTCTACCAGCTCTATTCGCAATACGGGAATCCGGCGCTGAAGCCGACCGAGGCGAAAGGCTGGGAAGCGGGCGTCGAGCAGCATCTGCTGGGCGACCGCGTGACGGTGGGTGGCAGCTATTTCG
>JAYRJH010000042.1:0-12201 GCA_041906415.1 Sphingomonas sp.
CGTGTTGTTCGTCTGGCAGGTTGCCGTAGCGCCGGACGCACGCGGCCTGGGCCTGGGCGGCCGGATGCTCGACGCGCTGATGGAGCGCCACGCGGATGTCCGGCGGCTCACCACCACGATCTCGGCCGGCAACCGCGCGTCATGGGCGCTGTTCGAGGGCTTCGCCCGCCGCCACCGCGCCTCGCTGGAGCGGTCCCTCCGCTTCGACGCGAACATGCATTTCGACGGCGCGCACGAAAGCGAATGGCAGGCAGCCGTCGCCCCGCTGAACGCGCCCGCACCTTCAACCGATCGGCAGGAAAAATGAAGATGACGACCCAGCCACACCCATCCGCCGCGACGATGCCGGCGATCCTGCCGGAACCGACGCGCGCGATGCCGGACACCGCGATCTACGAGCGGCGGGAATCGGCGGTGCGCAGCTATTCCCGCTCGATCCCGCGCCAGTTCGTCCGCGCCGAGGGCGTCTGGATGCATGACGATCACGGCGGGCGCTATCTCGATTTCCTGTCGGGCTGCTCGACGCTGAACTACGGCCACAACCATCCCGTGCTGAAGAAGGCGCTGATGGACTATGTCGCGGCCGACGGGATCGCCCATGGCCTCGATCTGCACACCGACGCCAAGGCGCGCTTCCTGCGCGCTTTCGAGGAGGTGATCCTGAAGCCGCGCGGGCTGGATTACCGGGTGATGTTCACCGGCCCCACCGGCACCAACGCGGTGGAGGCCGCGATCAAGCTGGCGCGGAAGGTGACGGGCCGGGAACTCGTGATCGCCTTCACCAACGGCTTCCACGGCATGACGCTGGGCGCGCTGGCCTGCACCGGCAATGCCGCCAAGCGCGGCGGCGCGGGCATCCCATTGAGCCATGTCAGCCATGAGCCGTTCGACGGCTATCACGGCCCGGACGTCGACACCGCCGCCCTGCTGGAGCAGCGCCTGTCGGACCCGTCGAGCGGCCTCGACGCCCCGGCGGCCTTCCTCGTGGAGCCGGTGCAGGGCGAAGGCGGGCTGAACGTCGCCTCCCCGGAATGGATGCGCGCGATCGCCGCGATCGCACGGCGGCACGGCGCGCTGCTGATCGTCGACGATATCCAGGCCGGGTGCGGCCGCGCGGGCGGGTTCTTCAGCTTCGAGGACATGGGCTTCACGCCCGATATCGTGACGATGGCGAAATCGCTGTCCGGCATGGGCCTGCCCTTCGCCGTCACCCTGTTCCGGCCGGAGCACGACCGATGGTCGCCGGGCGAGCATAACGGCACCTTTCGCGGCAACAACCACGCCTTCGTCACCGCCGAGGCGGCGATCCGGCATTTCTGGTCGGACGGCGCCTTCGCGAGGGACGTGGCGCGCCGGGGCCGGCTACTCGCCGACCGGCTCGACCGGATCGCCGCCGCGCACGGCCTGACGACGCGCGGGCGCGGCATGATGCGCGGGATCGACACGGGATCGGGCGAGGCCGCCGCGGCGATCACCGCCGTCTGCTTCGATCGCGGCCTGATCGTCGAGACGAGCGGCGCGCATGACGAGGTGGTGAAGGTGCTCGCCCCGCTCGTGATCGAGGACGCGGTGCTGGCCGCCGGGCTGGACATTCTGGAGCAGAGCGCGCGCGACGTGCTCTCCGCTCCCTTCAACATCGCCGCCGAATAAGGAGGAACCGGCATGATCGTTCGCAATCTCAAGGATATCCGCAAATCCGACCTCAACGTCCGTTCGAAGGGCTGGGCTAGCGCGCGAATGCTGCTGAAGGACGACGGCATGGGATTCTCGTTCCACGTCACCACCATGTATGCGGGCGAGGAACTCAGGATGCATTACCAGAACCATCTGGAATCGGTGTTCGTGCTGAAGGGCACCGGCACGATCGAGGATCTCGGCACGGGGGAAATCCACCGGCTGGAGCCGGGATCGATATATGCGCTGAACGACCATGATCGCCACATCGTCCGTCCCGAGACGGACATGCTGACCGCCTGTTGCTTCAATCCGCCCGTCACGGGCCGCGAGGTGCATGACGAGAACGGCGCCTATCCCGCCGACCCGGCCGCGCCCCGCGAAGCCGCGCCCGTATCCTGACATCGCAACGAAAAGGGGGAGTCCGATGAAAGACCTCTACCCGTCCCGCCGTGCGGCGGAACCTGAAATGCTGCCCAGGCTCGATCCGGTGGTCCATGGCGTATGGGACGAGAACGCGCCGCTGACGCGCGAGCAGACCCGCCGGTTCGACGAACAGGGCTATCTGGTGCTGGAGGAACTGTTCGACGCCGACGAGATCGCCTTCCTCCAGTCCGGCGCGGGGGCGCTGCTGGCCGATCCGGCCTCGCTGGACACCGAAACGGTCATCGCCGAGCCGGGCAGCGGCGAGGTGCGTTCGGTGTTCGAGGTCCATGCGCAAAGCCCGGCCATGGCCCGGCTGGCGGCGGACCGGCGGCTCGCCGGCGTCGCCCGCTTCCTGCTGGGGGACGAGGTTTACCTCCACCAGTCGCGCCTGAACTACAAGCCGGGCTTCCGGGGCAAGGAATTCTACTGGCATTCCGATTTCGAGACCTGGCATGTGGAGGACGGGATGCCGCGGATGCGCGCGCTTTCCATGTCCGTGCTGCTGGCGGAGAACACGCCCCACAACGGCCCGCTGATGCTGATCCCCGGATCGCATCGCACATTCCTGACCTGCGTCGGCGAAACGCCGGAAGACCATTATCGCATGTCGCTCAGGAAGCAGGAATATGGCGTGCCGGACGAGGACAGCCTGGCCGAGCTGGCGCACCGCCACGGCATCGTCGCGCCGACCGGCAAGCCCGGCACGGTGATCGTGTTCGACTGCAACGTGATGCACGGCTCCAGCGGCAACATCACCCCGTTCCCGCGCGCCAACGCCTTCCTGGTCTATAACGCGCTCGGCAACCGCCTGCTGCCGCCTTTCGGCGTGCGCAAGCCGCGCCCCGGCTTCATCGCCGCGCGCGATGCCGTTCCGGTCGCGCCGGTCGGGGGCCGCCTGACGGACATGGCGGCATGACGGGCATGCACGATGTGGAGAAGATCGGCGGCACCTCGATGGCCGCCACCGCCGCCCTTTTCGAAAACGTGCTGATCGCGGGGCGGAAAGGGCGCGACCTGTATGACCGGATCTTCGTCGTCTCCGCCTATGCCGGGATGACGGACCTGCTGCTGGAAGGCAAGAAGACGGGCGTTCCGGGGGTCTATGCCCGCTTCGTCGCGGATGACGGCGATGGCTGCTGGCGCGCGGCGATGGAGAAGGTCCGCGCCGCGATGCGCGAACGCAATGCCGGCATGTTCG
Source organism: Sphingomonas sp. (assembly GCA_041906415.1). Taxonomy (GTDB): domain Bacteria; phylum Pseudomonadota; class Alphaproteobacteria; order Sphingomonadales; family Sphingomonadaceae; genus Sphingomonas. The sequence continues at coordinate 3,299 of JAYRJH010000042.1, forward strand.
CGCGCGCCGGAAGCCGGGCGGAGGCGGATGCCTTCGTCGACGCCCGGATCGACGGCATCCTGTCGTGCCTCGGCGATCTCGACCGGCTGCGCTCGCACGGCCGCTTCCGGCTGGAGGAGCAGCTCCTCACCGCGCGGGAATTGCTGGCCGGGCTGGGAGAGGCGCATAGCGCGCACAACACCGTTCTGCTGCTGCGGGATCGCGGCGTGAACGCCGTGCTGGTCGATCTCACCCGATGGGACGGGGCGGTGCCGCCGGGCCTCGACCGCAGGATCGCCGACGCGCTCGCGCCGCTCGATCTCGCGCGGGAAATGCCGATCGTCACCGGCTATGCCGGATGCGCGGAGGGGATGGTGCGCCGTTACGCGCGCGGCTATTCGGAGATCACCTTCTCGCGCATCGCCGTGCTGACCGGCGCGCGTGAGGCGATCATCCACAAGGAATTCCACCTCTCGAGCGCAGACCCCCGCCTTGTCGGCGAGGACAACACGCGCAAGATCGGGCGAACCAACTATGACGTGGCCGACCAACTCGCCAATGTGGGGATGGAGGCGATCCATCCGCGCGCGGCGCGTGGCCTGCGCCAGGCGGGCATTCCGTTGCGCGTGCGCAACACCTTCGATCGCGAGGACGAAGGCACGCTGATCTGCGGCGGCTACGTCTCCGCCAGTCCGCGGGTTGAGATCGTCGCCGGGCTTCCGGTCGTCCATGCGCTGCAATTCTTCGAACAGGATATGGTGGGCGAGAAGGGCTATGACGCCGCGATCCTCGGCGCATTGACGCGGGCGGGCGCATGGATCGTCAGCAAATCGTCCAACGCGAACACGATCACCCATTATCTGTCCGCCGATGCGATGGTGGTGGCGGGCGCGGCGGCGGAGCTGCGATCGGCCTATCCCGCCGCCACCGTTACGGCGCAGCAGGTGGCGATGGTATCCGTGATCGGCAGCGACATCGCGCGGCCGGGGCTGGTGCCCGATGCGCTTCAGGCGCTGGCCGCCGCGAATGTCGGCCTGATCGCGATGCAGCACCAGATCCGCAACGTGGACGTGCAGTTCGTCGTCGATTGCGCGGATTTCGAAACCGCGATCCGCGCGCTGCACGCCGCGCTGGTCGAGGAGGAGGAGGAGGAGGAGGAGGAGGAGGACCGCGGCGTCGACGCCAGCCGTCACGCCGCCTGAAGCGCCGCCCGGCGCCGCCCCCTCCCCTCCCAAGCTGGACAGACGATGGCAGGCAAAGCGATCGATATCGATTCCCCACGCCCGATCGGCGACCGCTCCGTCCTGCGCCGCGCGATCGCCGCGTCGGCGATGGGCAATGCGACCGAATGGTTCGATTACGGCATCTATGCCTATGGCGTGACCTATATCTCCCGCGCGCTGTTTCCCGGCGATACCGACGACGCGGTGCTGTTCGCGCTGGCGACCTTCGCCATTTCCTTCCTCATCCGTCCGCTGGGGGGGCTTTTCTGGGGGCCGCTGGGCGACCGGATCGGCCGCAAGTCGGTTCTGGCGCTCACCATCCTGCTGATGTCGGGCGCCACCGTCTGCGTCGGGCTGATCCCGTCCTATGCCGCGATCGGCTTCTGGTCCCCGCTCCTGCTGGCGGCGTTGCGGATGGTGCAGGGCTTCTCCACCGGCGGCGAATATGGCGGGGCGGCCACCTTCATGGCCGAATATGCGCCGGACGAGCGGCGCGGTTTCTGCGGCAGCTTTCTGGAGTTCGGCACGCTGGCGGGCTTCTCGCTGGGCGCATCGCTGATGCTGCTGTTCTCGCTCGTGCTGGACGATTCGGCCATGCACGTCTGGGGCTGGCGCATCCCCTTTTTCCTCGCCGGGCCGATGGGGCTGATCGGCATGTATCTGCGCGCGCGGATGGAGGATACGCCGGTCTTCCTCCAGGCGGAGAAAGAGGCCGGCGCGCGCGAAGGGCGCGGGCCGGGCCTGCGCCATCTCGCGCGGCGGCACTGGCGCCCGCTGCTGATCGTCGGCGGAATGGTGGTGGCGCTCAACGTCGTCAACTACACGTTGCTCAGCTACATGCCGACCTATCTGCAACGCCGCATCGGCCTTTCGACGCAAGGCGCGCTGATCGTGCCGATCATCGGGATGCTGTTCATGATGGCGCTGCTTCCCCTGGCGGGCGCGATCTCCGACCGGATCGGGCGCAAGCCGCTGTGGTGGGCCTCGTTGATCGGGCTGTTCCTGTGCGCCGCGCCGCTCTATCGCCTGATGTCGACCGGCGAGGCGGGCGCGATCATCGGATTCGCGCTGCTGGGGATGCTCTATGTGCCGCAGCTCGCCACCATCTCCGGCACCTTTCCGGCATTGTTCCCCACCTCCGCGCGCTTCGCCGGATTCGCGATCGCCTACAACATCTCCACCTCGATCTTCGGCGGCACGGCGCCGGCGGTGGGCAGCGCGCTGATCCGCTGGACCGGCGATGAACTGATGCCGGCCTATTACATGATGGCGGCCTGCGTGGTCGGCGCGATCGCCCTGCATTTCATGCCGGAGACGGCGGGCCGGTCGCTCGGTGGCGACCCCATTCCCCGACACGAGGAGCCTTGAACCGCGGAATGACCGATACGTCCGAATATCTTTCGAATTTGACCGGAGGGCTGTCGCGGCTTCCCTGGCTGCAGACACTGGCGGCGCTGGCGGCGCTGATCGTCGCGGCGATGCTGGCGAACTGGATCGCCAAGCGCATCGTGCTGAAGCTGATCCGGCGATTGCTGTCCCATTCCCCTTTCGCGACCGAGGCGGACGAGCTGGGCGCGATCGTCCGCCGGGATCGGCGCGGTGCCGAACCTGCCGCCGTGGGTTGCGCCGCTGGTCCGCAACATCGCGGCCGCATTCACCATCCTGACCATCGGCATGGCGCTCAGCACGGCGCTTTCGCTGGGCAATGCGATCTACCAGCGCAAGCCGGACGCGGCGCACCGGCCGATCAAGGGCTATATCCAGGTCGCCAAGATCCTGATCTACAGCGCGTGCGCGGTGCTCATCATCGCGGCGCTCATGGATCAATCGCCGCTGATCCTGCTGTCCGGCCTGGGCGCGATGGCGGCGGTGCTGATGCTGGTGTTCAAGGACACGATCCTGTCGCTGGTCGCATCCGTGCAGATCGGATCGAACGACATGATCCGGATCGGCGACTGGATCGAGATGCCGCAGCTCAATGCGGACGGCGACGTGATCGATATCGCGCTTCACACGGTGAAGGTGCAGAACTGGGACAAGACCATCACCACCATCCCCACGCACCGGCTGATAAGCGAGAGCTTCAAGAACTGGCGCGGCATGTCGGAATCCGGCGGGCGGCGGATCAAGCGCCCGCTGGCCCTGGATCAGAACAGCGTGCGCTTTCTGGACGAGGGGCGGATCGCCGAGCTGCGGCGCTTCTCGGTGCTCCGCCCCTATCTTGCCGGCAAGCTGGAGGAAATCGCCGCCGCCAATCGCGATGTGGACAGCGTGCTGAACGCGCGGCGGCTGACCAACATCGGCACCTTCCGCGCCTATGTTCTGGCGTATCTCGAGGCGCGGGAGGATATCGCGAAGGACAAGACATTGCTCGTCCGCCAGCTTTCGCCGGGCGAGAACGGGCTGCCGCTGGAAATCTACTGCTTCACCACCACGACGGCGTGGAATGAATATGAGCGCATCCAGGGCGACATATTCGATCACTTGCTGGCCGTCCTTCCGACCTTCGGATTACGCGTGTTCCAGCGACCGACGGGAATGGATTTCGTGCGGATGATGACGCCGAAGGGCGATGTTCCGGCACGGGCCGGCGCGTAATGGCTCCATTTCCGGGCGTCCGGCCGGCCGTGTTCCGACGGCCACGACGAACGCCTTCATCGCCAACGAACCTCGTCGCGGAACGCCGGATCATCGAAGCACGTGCGCCCGCGCATCGCGATTGATCGGCTTTCCAGACTCATCGTCACCGGGCAGACCGATCGGGCCGAAGCACGGTCAATTGACGCGGACCGGCGTTGGCCGCGGCGTGGGCCACCGCTTCATTGGCCCTGTCCAGCCCGAATTCCGTCAATTCGAATTGCCCGAGGTCGATCAGCCCGGCGCGCACCATCTGGACCATCCGGGGGATGGCGTTCTTGCCGTACATCCAGACACCGCGCACCGTGGTCTCGTTGTGCATCAACCAATCATAGTTCAGTCCGAGATTTCCTTCTTCGCCACGCAGACCGCCCATCAGGATCACGCGCCCGCCGCGCTTGACGGCCAGCACGGCGGCGCGCGCCTGAGCGGAGGACGCCTCGCGCGGCAGGAAATCCAATACCATGTCGATCGGGCCATCGGCCGCTTCGTGGATCAACCGCCGATCGTTTGCTTCATCGCCGGTGAACCGGACAGTCCGGACGCGCTGCCCGAATCGCCTGACGAGATATTCCAGCACCCCCGCATTGCGGCCGGTTACGACAACCCGGCCCGCCCCCATCGCCAGCGCCACGGCGACGCCCGCGCCGCCGAAGCCTCCGGTGCCGCCGTTGACGACCAATGTCTCGCCGGCCTGAAGATCGCCCGCCAATAACCCTCCGAACGGCACCAGGAGCCGGCCAAGGGCAGTCCACCGTCCGGCATCGGATGCCTCGATCCGGCCGATCGGCGTGGCGTTCTCCGTGGGAACCAGCATCTGCTCGGCGAAGGAGCCATGGTGGTAATAACGATGCAGCGGCAACGCCGCCGGGGTCCGGTAGGTCCAGCCGAGCAATATCTGCTCAGGTTCGGTGACATTGTCCCGCGAGCGGATCGTGGAGTCGACAAAAACCCAATCGCCGGGTTTCAGCCTGGTCGCGTCCGGCCCCGTGGCCCGTATCCGGCCGATGCCCCCCGGACCGGGAACCACGGGAGGCTCGAGCAGATAATTGCGCGAGCCGTTGAAGACATTCGCGGCGTAGCTGGTGACACCGGCGGCAATCACATCGACGATCACCTCGCCGGTGCCCAGCACCGGGTCGGGCAGATCCTCGATGTCCAGCGGTGCGCCAAATGCGTTCAGGACGGCGGCTTTCATGGAGGCCTCAAGCGTTCCGGAGTGCGGAAGGCGGATATTAATCGGCGCGGCGCGGTCCGTCACCTCGCCGCCTCCGATCAATCCGTCCAGAGCATGTGGGAATCGATCCGCAGCTTGAGGATCAGGCGGGCGGCGGCGGCGCGGGCGACGAGTTCCCGGGCGCGCGCCTCATTGGCCTGACGGTCGGCATAAAGGCGGTCGGAAAGGTCGATGGCGCCCAGCTGCTGGCCCCGCGCGGCGAGCGCCGCGCTCCGTTCCGCGCGCAGGACGGCATCGCGGCTCGCCAGCCAGGCGGCTTCGCGCGCGCGATATTCGGCGGCGTCGGCGGCGGCATTGCCGGCGATCTCGCGCTCGACGGCGCCGAGATCGGAATGGGCGGCGGTCGCCTGCGCATCGGCTTGACGCGCGACGGCGCGGCGATGGCCGCCGCCCAGCGGCATCGCGACGAACAGGCCCGCGCCCTTCTCCTCGCCGCCGCGCTCGCTGAACAGGCGGACACCGAGCGATGGATCGGCGATCCGGTCCGCCCGGGCGCGACGCGCGAGCACCGACTGGCGCTCGGCCCGACCGCTGGCGGCGGCAATCTCATGGCTCCGTTCGACGATCAGGCTCTGGAGCCGATCCAGCCCTTCGCCGGGAACGGCCGGCTCCAATATGCCGGGCGGGTCCGCCGGCAAGGGCAGGTCGGGGAAACGGGCCGCGAGCAGGACCCGCGACCGATCGCGCGCCGCCGCCGCCTCGCTCATCTGCGCCTTTGCGAAGGCCAGCGCCGCCTGCGCCTGTTCCAGATCGAGCCGCGCCGCGTCGCGCGCGTTCAGCCGTTTCTCGATTGCCCGCGCCAGGGCCTGCTGGTTCTCGACCAGCGCGCCCGCGTTGCGATGCAGTTCCGCCGCCAGCAGCCAGTCATACCACAAGGTGCCCAGAACCAGCGCGGCCTGATGGCGGACATCCTCCATCTGGTTTTGCGCGATGTCGATGCCGAGCACCCCCGCCCTGCGATCGAGCGTCGCCTTGCCCGGCAGGCGGAAGGGACGGCTGATCGTCGCGTCATATTCCGCGAAGCGCGTGCCCGGAGCGACCGTGCGGCGCGAGACGGTGCCCTGCGCAACGATCTCATGCGGGCCGATGCGCAGCGCGTCCCCCTCCGCGCGCGCTGCCTCGACCCGCGCATTGGCCGCCTCGACGGCCGGCTGCGCATCGAGCGCGCGCATGACGAACTCGGCCGGCGGCAGATCGCTCGTCCGCGCCATGGCCGGCATCGCGGCGCCGGCCAGCAGGAGCCACGCCCATTTCATTCCACGCGTCCTCCGTCCAGCATCGTCACGACGCGCCACCGGAAGGGCAGGCGGCGGCGCGCATCGGCCGCGGCGGCGACCGCTTCCTCCACCTTCTCCCCGGGCAGCTCGATCTCCACCGCCATGCGCGCCAGGGTTCCGGCGACCCGTTCGCCCGTCGCCGCATCGGCGAAATCGCGGCCGAGCACCTCCTCCCGCCGCAGATGGATGGGCGCGGGGAAACGGGCGCGCAGCGCGGCGGAGACCGCCTCGCCGTCATGCACGGCGCAGAAGATGGTCAACACCACGCGGCTCATGCCTCCGCTTCCTTCCTGCTCTCGCCGAAGCGTTCGTAAAGGATCGGCAGCAGCACCAGAGTCAGGAGGGTCGATGTGAAGAGACCGCCGATCACCACGATGGCCAGCGGGCGCTGGATCTCCGATCCCGGGCCGGTCGCGAACAGCAGCGGCACCAGGCCGAAGGCGGTGATGCTCGCCGTCATCATCACGGGACGCAGCCGCCGTTCGGCGCCGATGCGCACCGCCTCCGCCATCGGCAGGCCATCCTCGCGCAGCTGCCGGAAATAGGCGACCAGCACCAGCCCGTTCAGCACCGCGATGCCGAGCAGGGCGATGAAGCCCACGGAGGCGGGAACGGAGAGATATTCCCCCGTCGCCCAGAGCGCGATGATGCCGCCCACCGCCGCGAAGGGGATGTTGGCGAGGATCAGCAGCGATCCGCGCAGCGACTTGAGCGTCGCATAGAGGACGAAGAAGATCAGCAGCAGCGCGACGGGGATCACCAGCATCAGGCGGGCCGAGGCGCGCTGCTGGTTCTCGAACTGTCCGCCCCAGACGAGGCGATAGCCGGCCGGAAGGACGATCTCCTTCGCAACCCTGGCCTTGGCCTCATCGACATAGCCGACCAGATCGCGGCCCGATACGAATGCCTGCACGAGGGCGTAGCGCGAGCCGCTTTCATGATCGAGCCGGATCGGCCCCTCGGTCTTTTCGACCCGGGCAAGATCGCTGACCCGCGCCAGCTCGCCCGACGGCGTCGTGATCTGCAGGTCCGCGAAGCGCTTCACGTCGCTGCGCACGTCCTCGTCGCCCCGGATCACCACGGGCACGCGCTTCTGCCCTTCGGCTACGATGCCGGCGGGCAGCCCTTCCAGTTGCGCGCGCAGCGTATCCTGCAGCATGTCGATCGGCATGGCGGCGCGTCCGGCGGCCGCGCGATCGATGTCGAGCTGGAGATAGTCGATGCTGTCGTTGGCGACGGTCAGCACTTCGGAGGCGCCGCGCGTCGATTGCAGCGCGCGCTGAACCTTGCCGGCCAGCTCGGCGAGCGTGTCGAGATCCGGCCCGAAGATCTTGACCGCGAGATCGCCCCTCGCGCCGGTCAACATCTCGGCGACGCGCATCTCGATCGGCTGGGTGAAGCTCGGATCGAAGCCGGGCATGCCCTCCAGCGCCTTGCGCAGCTCCTCGACGACGAATTCGCGATCGCCGCGCCATTCGGCGGAAGGCTTGAGCGTCACGAACATGTCCGTCTCGTTCAGCCCCATCGGATCGAGGCCGATCTCGTCCGTGCCGGTGCGCGAGATGACGCCGGTGACTTCCGGCACCTTCGCCATCAGTTCCGCCTCGATGCGCGTCGCCAGCTCCAGCGAGCGGTCCAGGCCGACGGTCGGCAGCTTGGCGACCTGGATCACCACCGATCCCTCGTCCATCGTCGGCATGAACGTCTTGCCGACCGCGCCATAAGCGAGGCCCGCCAGCACCAGTCCCCCGCCGGCCAGCGCATAGACCAGCTTCTTGTGGCGGAAGGCGCCGCCGAGCAGCGCGGCATAACGCGGCGAAAGCTTCCGCATGATCCACGGCTCTCCGTGACGGCCGCCGCCGAGGCCATAGGATGCGAGCACCGGCACCAGGGTCAGCGCGAGCAGCAGCGAGCCGGCGAGCGCGAACATGATGGTGAGCGCCACCGGCGCGAAGAGCTTGCCCTCCAGCCCCTGCAACGAAAGCAGGGGCAGGAAGACGAGCGCGATGATGAGGAGACCGGCCGAAACCGGCGCGACAACCTCGGCCGTCGCGCGAAAGACGATGTTGAGGCGCGGGACGGTCTCGTCCCTGGCATGGTTCAGCCGCTCGACGACATTCTCGACCACCACGACGGCGCCGTCGACCAGCATGCCGATCGCGATCGCGAGTCCGCCGAGGCTCATCAGGTTCGCCGAAAGCCCCATGCCGCGCATGAAGAGGAAGGTGGTAAGCGCCGCCATGGGCAGGGTCGCCGCCACAATTGCTGCCGCGCGCCAGTCGCCCAGGAAGATGACGAGCAGAACGATGACCAGCACGGTCGCCTCGATCAGCGCCTTCTGCACCGTGTTGACGGCGCGGCCGATCAGGTCGGAGCGATCGTAGAAGACGGTGAGCTTCGTGTCCTTCGGCATGCTCTGCTGCAATTCGGCCACGCGCGCCCTGATGCCCTTCACCACCTGCCGGGCATCCGCCCCGCGCAAGGCGATGACGAGGCCCTGCACGGCCTCCCCCCTGCCATGCGCGGTCACGCCGCCGTAGCGGGTGAGCG
>JAYRJH010000043.1:0-12160 GCA_041906415.1 Sphingomonas sp.
TGGAGGCATTCGAAATAGGCCATCTCGGGCGCATAGCCCGCCTCGACCAAAGTCTCGAAACCGGCCTGGATCAGATGGGTGATGCCGCCGCACAGCACGGCCTGCTCGCCGAACAGGTCCGTCTCGCATTCCTCCTTGAAATTCGTCTCGATGATCCCCGAACGCCCGCCGCCGACGCCGGAGGCGTAAGCGAGCGCGATGTCATGCGCGTTGCCGCTCGCATCCTGATGGATCGCGATCAGGCAGGGCACGCCGCCGCCGCGGACATATTCGGAGCGGACGGTGTGGCCCGGCCCCTTGGGCGCGATCATGATGACGTCGATATCGGCGGGCGCCTCGATCAGCCCGAAATGGACGTTCAGGCCGTGCGCGAAGGCGATCGCGCTGCCGGGGCGCATGTTGCCCTTGAGATCATTTTCCCAGATCGCGGCCTGATGCTCGTCCGGCGCCAGGATCATCAGGATATCGGCCCATTTCGCCGCTTCCTTGTTCGACATCACCTTGAAGCCGGCGGCTTCCGCCTTCTTCGCGGTGGCCGAGCCTTCGCGCAGCGCGATCGCGACGTCCTTCACGCCGGAATCGCGCAGGTTCTGCGCATGGGCATGGCCCTGCGAGCCATAGCCGACGATGGCGATCTTCTTGGCCGTGATGAGGTTCAGATCGGCGTCGCGATCGTAATAGACACGCATGTCATGGTCCTTTCGTGGAAATCGTGCGGGGAGGGGCCGCGCGAGGCGGCAAGGGAAGTTCAGGCCGGGTCGCGGCCGCGCGAGATGGCGACGATGCCGGTGCGGGCGACCTCGATCAGGCCGACCTCGCTCATCAGCTCGACGAACTTGTCGATCTTCTCGATGCTGCCCGTCACCTCGAATACGAAGCTGGAGGTGGTGGCGTCCACCACGCGCGCGCGATAGACGTCGGCGAGGCGAAGCGCCTCGATGCGATGGTCGCCGGTGCCGCGCACCTTCACCAGCGCCAGCTCGCGCTCGACATGCGCGCCCTCCGCCGTGAGATCGTGGACGCGGTGGACGGGCACCAGCCGGTCGAGCTGCGCCACGATCTGCTCCAGCGTCGCGGGGCTGGCGGAGGTGACGATGGTGATGCGGCTGACCGACTTGTCGGCCGTGATCTCGCTCACCGTCAGGCTTTCGATATTATAGCCGCGCGCCGTGAACAGGCCGGCGATCCGGGCGAGGATGCCCGGCTCATTGTCCACGATCACCGCCAGCGTGTGGCGTTCGGCCTTTTCTTCCTTGATGTGCATGTCGCTCTCGCTCCCCGCCCCGGATCGGGGAGGGGTTGGGGTAGTGGAAGGGGTAAAGCGGATCAGACCAGCGCCTTGGCCTCGTCGTCCATCGTGCCGGATACCTCGTTGGCCTGGAGGATCATCTCGGTATGCGCCGCGCCCGAGGGGATCATGGGGAAGCAGTTGGCGAGCTTCGCCACGCGGCAATCCACCATCACCGGCCCGTCATAAGCGAGCATCTCCGCGATGCCGCTTTCGAGCTGGTCGGGCCGCTCGATGCGGATGCCCTTCCATCCATAGGCCTCGGCCAGCTTCACGAAATCGGGGAGCGCATCCGAATAGCTTTCGGCATAGCGGCTTTCATAGGTCAGCTCCTGCCACTGGCGGACCATGCCCATATATTCGTTGTTGAGGATGAAGATCTTCACCGGCAGGCGATATTGCGTCGCCGTGCCAAGCTCCTGGATGTTCATCTGGATCGAAGCCTCGCCGGCGATATCGATCACCAGCGCATTGGGATTGCCGAGCTGCGCGCCGATCGCGGCGGGCAGGCCGTAGCCCATCGTGCCGAGGCCGCCCGACGTCAGCCACTTGTTCGGGCTTTCGAAATCGAAATGCTGCGCCGCCCACATCTGGTGCTGGCCGACCTCGGTGGTGATGATCGGGGTCTTGTCGCGCGTCGCCTCCCACAGGGCGCGGATCGCGCGCTGCGGCATGATCTCCGCGCCTCCTTCGGGGAAATCGAGGCTGCGGACCGCGCGCCAGCCCTCGATCCGCCGCCACCATTCGGAGATGTCCGGCTTCGGATGCTGGCGGGACTTCCAGATGCGGACCATGTCCTCCATCGCATGGCCGGCATCGGCGAGGATGCCGAGGTCGATCCGCACCGTCTTGTTCATCGAGGAACGGTCGACGTCGATATGCACCTTGCGGCTGTTCGGGCTGAACGCGTCCAGCCGCCCCGTCACGCGATCGTCGAACCGCGCGCCGATCGCGACGATCAGGTCCGCCTGGTTCATCGCCCAATTGGCTTCGTAGGTACCGTGCATCCCCAGCATCCCCAGCCATTGCGGGCTGGATGCGGGAAAGGCGCCCAGGCCCATCAGCGTGGAGGTGACGGGCGCGCCCGTCACCCGCGCCAGCTCGCGCAGCATCTGGGCGGCGGCCGGGCCGGAGTTGATGACGCCGCCACCGGTGTAGAGGATCGGGCGCTCGGCGGCGGCCAGCATGTCCACCACCTGCTCGATCTGCGCGCGATCGGCCTTCAGCGGCGGGCGATAGGTCTTGTGCTGGATCGGGCCGGGCTTCGCATAGCGGGCGGTGGCGACCTGTACGTCCTTGGGGATATCGATCACCACCGGGCCGGGGCGGCCGGAGGTGGCGATATGGAACGCCTCGTGAATGATCGAGCCGAGGCGGGACGGGTCCTTCACCAGATAATTGTGCTTGGAGCAGTGGCGCGTGATGCCCACCGTGTCCGCCTCCTGGAACGCGTCCGACCCGATCAGGTGCGTCGCCACCTGCCCGGTGATGACCACCATCGGGATCGAATCCATCAGCGCGTCGGTGATGCCGGTAACGGCGTTGGTCGCGCCGGGGCCGGAGGTGACGAGCACCACGCCCGGCTTGCCGGTGGCGCGGGCATAGCCCTCCGCCGCGTGCGTCGCCGCCTGCTCGTGGCGCACGAGGATGTGGCGAATCCGCCCCGACCGGAAGATCGCGTCGTAGATCGGAAGGACCGCCCCCCCCGGATAGCCGAAGATGACGTCCACGCCGAGATCGCACAGCGCCTCGACCAGGATGTCTGCTCCGCTCTTCTCGGCCACGTCGGTCACTCCTCTTTACATGCTGCACGAGCGAATAGCTCACGCGGAACGCGGGCGCTATAGTACGTAAAATTACGCGTCAAGGATTAATGTTGAAATATTGTTTCAAATCGTCTTTCGGCATTTGCGAAAGGCGCGGCCAGTCGGCGGGCGGTTGGCGGCGAAACCATGTATATTGCCTCTTGGCGTAACGCCGTGTCGCGAGCCGGGCCGCGGCGAGCGCCTGATCGCGGGTGAACTCGCCCGCGAGCATGGCGGCGATTTCGGGCACGCCGATCGCGCGGCGGACGGGGGCATCGGCGGGAAGGTCGGCGCGAGCGAGGAGCGCGGCGACTTCCTCCACAGCGCCGCCGTCGAACATCGTCACCAGTCGCGCGTCGCAGCGCGCCGCCAGCTCCGCGCGATCGGGCAGCAGGATCAGCGGGCACAGGTCGATCGCGTCGCCGATCCCGCCCTCGCGCCGCGCCTGCCAGTCGGCGAGCGGACGGCCGGTGGAGCGCACCACCTCCAGCGCGCGCGCCACCCGCGTGGTATCGGCGGGCGCGAGGCGCGCGGCGGCGGCGGGGTCCTCGCGGACAAGCGCGGCATGCGCCTCCACGACCGGCAGGCCACGCACCGCCGAGCGGATGTGCGGGGCGATCCCGGGAACGGGAGCGATGCCGTCGATCAGCGTGCGGATATAAAGGCCGGTGCCGCCGACGAGGATCGGCAGCAGCCGCGCCTCCAGCGCTTCGGTGATCGCCGCGCGTGCGTCGAGCGCCCATTGCGCGGCGGAACAGGCGGCGGCGCCGTCCAGATAGCCGAACAAGCGGTGCGGCGCGCGCGCTTCTTCCGCCGCGTCCGGACGAGCGGAAAGGATGCGGAGGTCGCGATAGACCTGGCTCGCATCGGCGTTGATGACCATGCCGCCTGTCTGTTCCGCCAGCGCCACCGCAAGCGCGGACTTGCCGCTGGCGGTCGGCCCTGCGATGAGCGCGACCTTCGGTTTGGAGACAATCGTGTTCACGGCGACGCTGATAGCAACGGGACGGCTTACTGCTCAAATCCTGTCGAATGCGCTGGACGCGCTCGCGGCCGCCGGCTGCGCGCCGGGAGACGTGGCGTGGCTGGATGACGGAGACGCGGCCGATATCCGGTTCGGCAATGCTCCGGCGGCCGCCCGGGCAGCGCTGGAGGGCGCGTTCGATCGCGTCGACGTGGTGGTGCAGCCCACGGTAGGCCGTGAGAAAAGATTACTGGTCGCGGACATGGATTCCACCATGATTACGGTGGAGTGTATCGACGAGCTAGCCGACTATGCCGGGATCAAGCCCCGGATCGCGGAGATCACTGAGGCGGCGATGCGCGGCGAGCTGGATTTCGGGCAAGCGCTGGACGCGCGCGTGGCGCTGCTGCGCGATCTGGGCGCGGACGCGATCGAGCGATGCCGGGCGGAGCGGGTGAGGATCATGCCCGGCGCGGAGGTGCTGGTGAAGACGATGCGCGCGCGGGGGGCGACGGCGATCCTCGTCTCCGGCGGCTTCACGGCCTTCGCCGCGCCGGTCGGGGAAGCGATCGGCTTCGACCGGGTGATCGCCAACAGGCTCCACGTCGCGGAAGGGCGGCTGACGGGGACGGTGGCGAAACCGATCGTCGATTCGTCCACCAAGGAGCGCACCCTGCGCGAGGCGCGGGCTGAATTGCGGCTGGCGGAGGGGCAGACGCTGGCGGTGGGCGACGGCGCGAACGACCTTGCGATGATCGGCATCGCGGGGCTGGGCGTGGCCTATCATGCCAAGCCGATCGTCGCCGAGGCGGCGGCGGCGCGCGTGGATCACGGGGATCTCACCGCATTGCTCTGGGCGCAAGGCATCGCGCGGAAGGATTGGGCGGCGATCTGATTCTCCCTTTTTCCGAAAGGGAGGGGAAGGTCAGGGCGCGATCACCATGCACGGCACGCCGGCCTTGCCGCATGCCGTCTGCGCCGTCGCGCGGCTGGCGAAGCCGGTGGCGAGGAGTTTCGTGACCTGGCCGCTTCGGGTGTAGCTCACCCGCCCGCCGGTCCTGTCGCCGACCCTGGCCCATAACGCGCGCGCGTTGCCCTCGTCGTGGAACGCGCCGAGCTGGATGCGCCACTTGCCGCCTGTCACGGCCGCTGGGACAGGGACAGGCGCCTTCGCCTCCCTGCGCACGGGCGCCGGCTCCTTCACCGATGTCGGCGCCACGAGGACGGGAGCCGTGGCCGTGGCCGTGGCCGAATGGCGCGCGCGGGCGTCCGCGATTTGGCTCGCCATCGCGAGGCCCTGCCGGCGCTGCGCTTCGGGAATCAACGAATCCATCTGCGCCAGCGTCGGCGCGGCCTGCGGCAGCCCCTGCTGCGAGGCGCGCGACACCAGCGCATAGGCGCGCACCCAGTCCTTCGGCACTCCGTCGCCGTTGAACAGCATCGCGCCGAGCACCAGTTCCGTGCGCTTCTCGTCGCGCGCGGCGGATTTCTCCAGCCACGGCAGCGCATCGGCCTTCCGGCCCTCGCGGAACAGGATCAACGCATAATTGTCCCCGGCCTGCGGATGGCCCTGCGCGGCGGCCCGGCGGAACCATTCGGTCGCCTGCTCCTGATCGAGCGGCACGCCGCGCCCCAGCTTGCTGGCCTGACCCATGTTGAACTGCGCATCGGCATCGCCCGCGATCGCCGGCGCGCGCCATTCCGCGACCGCGCGATCATAGTCGCCGCGCGCCCAGGCATCCACTCCGGCCTTCACGTCCGCCGCCGCGGGCGCAGCCGTGGCGATCAGCGCCATTGCACCGATACAGGCAAGCTTCATCGTGTCAGATCCCATCGACAATCCGAATGACGGGGATGATCTATCACCGGCCCGTTAACCATTCCTTCCCTTTGAATCCGGGGTGGACCGAACTTCACGCGCGCGGTTCGGGTAACGATCCGGGCTTCCGCGCCATTTACCTTTCCTTATCCTCCGATGTGGCATCCCCGACGCTGAACAGGCGGAATTCGAGGGAAACATGCGCGTTCTGGCAATGGCATCGCAAAAGGGAGGGTCCGGCAAGACCACCTTGTCCGGCCACCTCGCCGTGCAGGCGCAGCTTTCCGGCGCGGGCCCGGTGGTTCTGATCGACATCGATCCGCAAGGCTCGCTGGCGGACTGGTGGAACGAGCGGACGGAGGAATATCCCGCCTTCGCGCAGACCACCGTGGCGCGGCTGGCGGCCGATCTGGAGGTGCTGCGGCAGCAGGGATTCAAGCTGGCCGTGATCGACACTCCGCCCGCCATCACCATGGCGATCCAGAGCGTGATCCAGGTGGCCGAGCTGATCGTGATCCCCACGCGCCCCAGCCCGCATGACCTGCGCGCCGTTGGGGCGACGGTCGATCTGTGCGAGCGCGCCGGCAAGCCGCTGATCTTCGTCGTCAACGCCGCCACGCCCAAGGCTCGCATCACCAGCGAGGCCGCGGTGGCGCTGTCGCAGCACGGCACCGTCGCGCCGATCACCCTCCACCAGCGCACCGATTTCGCCGCCTCGATGATCGACGGGCGCACCGTGATGGAAACGGACCCTCGCGGCCGCTCCGCCGCCGAGGTGGAGGCGCTGTGGCATTATATCTCCGACCGCCTGGAGAAGAATTTCCGCCGCACCGTGTTCAGCGCGCCCGGCGTCGCGCCCGGCTTCGTCGCGGCGCGGCCCGCAGCAGCCGGCTTCGGCCGGCGGGTGGTGGGCTGATGCTGGGCACGCCGAAGCCGCTGGCCTCGCTGTCGTCGGGGCTGCTCGCGCGCAAGGGGCAGGCTCGCCCCGCGATGCGTCCGCAGGGATTCGCCAATCTCGCCGGGCTGGGCAATCCGGTGGATGATCTAGGCTGGAACGACATGGGGGAGGCGCCCGCCGCCGCGCCTGTGCCGCCCGTGCTCATGGAGCGCGAAGCGCTGCAAGAGGAGTTGACGCGCCAGCCGGAGCCTGCCGCGCCGGTCGCACCGCGGAAGGCGGCGGCGCAGACGGTGCCTCAGACAGTGGACGTGTCGGTCGCCACCGCCGCGCGCATCCGGCGCGAGACAGCGCATGGACGCAAGGCTGCCTTCACGCTGCGGCTGGACGAGGAGCGCCATCTCCGGCTGCGGCTCGCATCCGCGACACGCAATCGTTCGGCGCAGCAACTGGTCACGGAGGCGCTGGACGCCTTCATCGCCACCATGCCGGAGGTGGAGGCGCTCGTCGCGCAGCTCCCGCCGCGCAAGGGCAAGACGCGCTGACACGCGGGGAAACGGGGAAAATGGTCATGAAGATTCGCGCGATCGCCGGCCTCAGCCTGTCGGCATTGATGCTTGGCGGCACGATGGTGGGTTGCGCGCAGGACGGCATCGGCATCGCCTCCGCCAGCAGCCGTGGCGATGCGGCGAACGCGAAGCAGGCGGCGGACAATGCGGAGAAGGCGCGCAAGGCGCTCGGACGGGGACAACCGACCGAAGCCGTGTCCTTCGCGGAGACCGCCGTGGCGATGCGGCCGCGGGACGCGGGCTATCGCGCGATCCTGGGGCAGAGCTATCTCAAGGCCGGCCGCTTCGCCTCCGCCGAAGCGACCTATGCCGACGTGCTGGCGCTGTCGCCGGACGATTCGCGCGCCGCGCTCAACCTTGCGCTGGCGCAGATCGCGGGCGGCCATTGGGAAGCCGCGCGTCGCACGTTGGACGCCCATGCGACGCGGATCGATCCGACCGACCTCGGCCTCGCGATGGCGCTTGCCGGCAATCCGGGGATGGGGGTGGAAGTGCTGACCGCCGCGACCCGCCTGCCTGGCGCCACGCCCAAGACGCGTCAGAATCTCGCGCTCGCGCTCGCGCTTTCGGGGCGATGGATGGAGGCGCGCACGATGGCGGGCCTCGATCTCGCGCCGACCGATGCGGACCGGCGGATCATGCAGTGGATGGAATTTGCCCGACCCGATCATGCCGCCGATCAGGTGGCGTCCCTGCTTGGGGTGACGCCCGTCAGCGACCCGGGCCAGCCGGTCGCGCTCGCGCTCAATGTTCCGGCCCAGCCGGCGGCGGCGCTGGCGAAGGCGGAAGCGCCCGAGGCCGCGCCGGCCGTCTCCGCTGCGGCCGCCGAGCCGACGCCGGCAACGGCGGGCATCCGCTTCGCGCCCGCTCGGGAAGTGGCGCAGGCGCTTCCGGCCTCGCCCGCCGTCGCCGATACGGCCCGCGCGGAGAATAAGGTCCGTCGCCCGGCCGCGCTCGCCGCTGTCCAGCAGCCGAGGGGCGACTGGTACGTGCAGATCGGCGCCTTCTCCTCCGTCGGCGTGGCGAGGGATGCCTGGTCGCGGGCGCAGCGTTTCGCGGGCTTCGGCGGCAGGCTTCCGGCCGGCATGACCTTCAAGAACGGCGATCGTGATTATTATCGCCTGTCGGTCGGCGGCTTCACCCGCGCGGATGCGGACGCGACCTGCCGCGCCTATCGCGCGAAGGGCGGGGTGTGCTTCGTCCGTGCGGGCGCGGGCGACCAGATCGCGCAATGGGCGAAGAAGGGCGGCACCCAGCTCGCCGCGCGCTGAGCGCCTCCTCAGCCGATCTCGCGCCCGCCCTTGAACACACGCCGGACGCGGCCCTGCACCGGCAGGCCGTCGAACGGCGTGTTGCCGGCGCTTCCGGCCAATGCTTCCGAATCGATCAGCCACGGCGTGTCCGGGTCGAGGAGGATCACGTCGCCGGGCGCGCCCGGCGTCAGCATGCCTGCCTCCACGCCAAGTATCCGCGCGGGGTTGCGCGCCAGCAGCGCGAACAGCCGGTCGAGCGCGATCCCCTCATCGCGCGCCATCCCCAAAGCGAGCGGGAGCAACGTCTCCGCGCCGGACGCGCCGGGGCTGGAATCGGCGAAGGGCAGGCGCTTCTCCTCCGGACCGCGCGGATCATGGCCGGACGAGAGCACGTCGATCGTCCCGTCCACCAGCGCCTTCAACGCGGCACGGCGATCTTCCTCGCCGCGCAGCGGGGGGGAGAGATGGGCGAAGGTGCGGAAATCGCTCATCGCATTGTCGGAGAGCAGAAGATGCGCGGGCGTGATCCCGCACGTCACCTTCGCGCCCCGGCGCTTCGCAGCGCGGACCAGATCGAAGCCGGCGGCGGTCGTCACCTGGCGGATGTGGATGGCGGCGTCGGCGTCTTCCGCCAGCATCACGTCGCGCGCGATCGCCAGCGCCTCGGCCACGGCCGGGGCGGAGGGGAGGCCGAGCCGCGTCGCCGTCTCCCCGCTGGTCGCCACCGCCTCGCCGGTCAGCCCGGCGTCCTCGGCATGGGTGATGAGCGTGAGGCCGAGATCGCGCGCATAATCGAGCACGCGGCGCATCACGCCCGAATCCGCGATCCAGCCCCGCCCGGTGCCGACCGCGCGCGCGCCGGCGGACTGGCAGATCGCCATCTCCGCCAGCTCCTTGCCCGCAAGCCCGCGCGTCGCGGCGGCGATCGGATGGATCCACAGGGCCGGCCGCCCGATCAGGGCGGAGCGCTGGACGATGCCCGGCTCATCCAGCACCGGCGACTGGTCCGGCATCAGCCCGACGCGCGTGATCCCGCCGGCGCGGAAGGCGACCCGGTCGATCGCCGCCACGCCGAGATCGACGATGCCGGGCGCAAGGATCAGCCCGCCGCAATCGACGACGGCTGCGCCTTCGCCCGGCGCATCGGCGATCGTGCCGTCGACGATATGGAGGTTCCCGCGCCGCTCGCCGCCTTCGGGGCAGACAATGCGGGCGTCGTGGAAGGAGACCGTGCCGCTCATGCCCAGCCCTCCACGCCGCGCGCCCGCCGGGTCAATACCTCCAGGCACGCCATGCGGACTGCCACGCCCATCGCCACCTGCTCGGTAATGGCGGAGCGGTCGGGATGGTCGGCGACGACCGAATCGATTTCGATCCCACGGTTCATCGGGCCGGGGTGCATCACCAGCGCATCTGGCTTCGCGCGCGCCAGCCGCTCGGGCGTCAACCCGTAGCGCAGGCGATATTCGCGCGGGGAGGGGACATAGCCGCCCGACATCCGCTCGGTCTGGAGCCGCAGCATCATCACCACGTCCGCCCCCTCCAGCGCCGCGTCGAAATCGGTGAAGGCGGTGACGCCCATCCGCTCGATCGCGGGCGGCATCAAGGTGGTCGGCGCGCAGACCCGCACCTCTGCCGCCAGCGCGGTGAGCGAGAGGATATTGGAGCGCGCGACCCGGCTGTGCAGCAGGTCGCCGCAGATCACGACGCGCTGGTGGGCGATGCTTCCGCGCCGCCGCCGGATCGTCAGCGCGTCGAGCAGCGCCTGCGTGGGATGCTCGTGCCGCCCGTCGCCCGCGTTGAGCACGGGGCAGTCCACCTTGTCCGCGATCAGCCGCACCGCGCCCGACGACATGTGCCGGATGACGAGCACGTCCGCGCGCATCGCGTTCAGCGTCATGGCGGTGTCGATCAGCGTCTCGCCCTTCTTCACGCTGGATTGCGCGGCGTGCATGTTCACCACGTCCGCGCCCAGGCGCTTGCCCGCGATCTCGAACGAGAGGAGCGTGCGCGTGGAGTTCTCGAAGAAGGCGTTGATCTGCGTCAGCCCGGCGAGTCGCTGGTCGGGCGCCTTATGTCCCGCATCGGGCGCGATCCAGCGCTCCGCCTCGTCGAGCAGGAACATGATCTCATGCGGCTGGAGGCCCTCGATCCCGGTGAGGTGGGGGTGCGGGAATACGCCGCCGCCGGGGATCAGGGTGGCGGGGCGGTGGTCCGATGGTTCATGCATCGAAGAGGGGCGGATAACGAGCCGCGACTGATGGCGCAAGGGTGGTCAGTTGTTCGGCACCATCGGCTTCGCGCCCTTCACCTCCGGCGGCACGGGAACCAGCTCGTAGATGTCGATCGTCCCGCCCCGCGCGCTGGTCCGGTCCAGGATCAGCCGCCAGCGGAAGGAGGAGACGCGCTCCACCAGCCCGACCAGATCGCGCGCGGGATCGTCGCCGTAGCGCTTCGCCCCCGTCTCGCCCGCGCGGCGCGCGGTGCCTAGCAGCACCAGCCGCCGGTCCCCATCGGCATAGAGCCGCCCGTCGGGGCGATTCTCGCCGGTCGACTTCACGAAGGACTGCCCGTCCTGATCGGCCAGCGCATAGCAGATGTCCGGCGGGAAAGCCTGCACGCCCCTTGTCCCGCCCAGCCGGATCAGCCGGCAATGATACGGCCCCGGCGGAAGCTGCGGCGCGAGCTGCGCGGCGCCGGGATCGAGCAATGCGCCCTCGCTCCGCGCTCTTGCGGCGGCGGCGGCCGGCAATGCGTGGATCGCCTGGGCAAAACGCTTGTCGAGCGAGTCCAGCGCCTGCGCGCCGACAGGCGTCACCGCCAGCATCCATGCGGGCTGCGGCGCGGGTTCCACCGTGGCATGCGGGAGCGGCGCGACAACGCTTTGAGCCGTGCACCCCGTCAGCAACATCCCGACCAGACCGGCGGGCCACAGACGAACCATACGCACCTCTCTACGCAGGAAACTCGCGAAGATCGCGTTAGCGGATTTCGGCGTCAGGCACGGACCAACGCGTCGATCGCGCCTTGCAGAATATAGGCGGCGGCCATCTTGTCCACCAGTTCGGCGCGTCTGGCGCGGCTGGCGTCCTGCTCGATCAGGGTCCGCGTCACGGCCTGGGTGGACCAGCGCTCGTCCCACAACAGGACCGGCCCGAGATCGGAGACGTTGCGCGCGAAGGCGCGGGTGGACTGGCTGCGCGGGCTTTCGCTGCCGTCGAGGTTCAGCGGCAGGCCGATCACGATCCCCGTCACCTGCTGATCCGCGATCAGCGCGGCGAGCGCGGTCTTGTCCTTCGTGAACTTCGTGCGGCGGATCAGCAGCGCGGGGCTGGCGAAGGTCCATTGCGCATCGCACAGCGCGGTGCCGATCGTCTTCGTCCCCACGTCCAGCCCGATCAGCCGCCCGCCCCGGGGCAGCGCCGCGCGGAAACCGGCGGCTTCGAGCGTTATCATCGCCCCATCCGCCGCGCGGCGTCGGCGCGGATATTGGCCCAGAACAGGGCATAGTCGTAGACGTGGTAATTGTTGCCCGGCAGCACATAGGAACCCATCTGCGGCGGCTCC
>JAYRJH010000044.1:0-12140 GCA_041906415.1 Sphingomonas sp.
GAGATACTGCCTGGCTTTCTCCTTGTCGCCGCGCGCCGCGGCGGCGGAGGCGCGCACCGTGTTCGGCAGCACGCTGCCCGGGTCGAGCGCCGCCAGCTGATCGGCATATTTTTCCGCCCGGGTCGCGGTATTGGTGGCGAGCGCGATCTGGCACAGGTTGGTCAGCGCCTCCACGTTCGCTTTGTCGAGCTGCAGCGCGTTGACATAGGCGTCCTGCGCGCCGCCCAGGTCGTTGTCGGCCAGCGCGATATGCGCCTTGATGAGCCAATAGTCGCTGATGTCATCGCGGATGGCCAGCGCGCGCGATATATAGGTTCGCGCCGCTCCGATCGCTCCCTGATCGTACAGGGCTTGCGCGCGCGCGGCGTCCTCGGCGGCTTTCCGTGAATCGGAAGTGCATCCCGCGAGCAGCGCGATCGCGACGATCGCCATCGCGAATGTGCTGGAAAATCGGGGCGGGCGATGCTTCAAATCCATGTCCTTGGCGCAAATGTGGTGCTTCCAGCCGCAAGCTTAGCCGCAACCGGGCTGACGCGGGTAAACTAATATGGAAGAAATGTGTTACCAGCCGCGAGGGTTAACCCATTGCGGCTGACGGTGTGCTAGGGGGCGGGCGGATGTGTTAGGCTGACAGACAGAATCTCACGGCTCATGTGGGATGTTGTGATAACCCGATCAGGCGAAGGTGGGGAATGCAGTACGGAACTTGGATAATGATCGCCGGGCTTGCCGGCGCGAGCCTGGCGCAGGCGCCGATGGCGCTGGCTCAGGCCGCTCCGGCCGCGCAAGCCGCGCCTCCCGCGCAGCTTCGCCCCTACCGGATCGGGCCGGGTGACGAGCTGGAAGTCTATGTCTGGGGCGAGGAAAGGCTCCAGCGCTCGATCAAGGTGCTGCCGGACGGAACCTTCTCCTTCCCGCTGGTCGGGCAGGTGAACGCCAACAACAAGCTGCCCGCCGATGTCGAGCGGGAGATTTCCGCCGGATTGCGCGGCCAGTTCCGCGATACGGTGCCGCAGGTCACCGTGTCGGTGAAGACACCGGCCGGCGTGCAATTCTCCGTCGCCGGCAAGGTGAAGGCGCCCGGCGCCTTTGCCACCGGGCGCTATATCAACGTGCTGGAGGCGCTGGCGCTCGCCGGCGGGCCGGCGGATTTCGCCGATGTGGGCAACATCCGCATCCTGCACAAATCGGGCAACGGGCTGGTCGTGATCCGCGTAAGGCTCACCGACATCCTGAAGGGCAATCCCAGCGAGCGCGATCTCGCCGGCCTGCCCCAGATCGAAACCGGCGACACGGTGGTGGTACCATGATGGCGCGCTGGTATGCCGGCGCGGCCACCGCCGTCATAGCGCTGATCGCTCCCGGAATCGCCCATGCGCAGCATGAGACGCGCGCCAGCGTCGATGTGTCGCCGGGCGTGGGCTATTCGTCCAATCCGTTCGCCGTCGCGGGGGGGGATACGGGCAGCGCCTATGCCGATGTGGATATCGCGCCTCGGATACAGTTGCTGACGCCGAAGAGCACATTCGCGCTTTCGGGCGACGTGAGTCTTCAGAAATATTTCAGCCATTATTCCAGCACGGATAGCTATCGCATCGGCCTGAATTACAATGGCCGCCCGTCGGCGCGGCTTCAGACGCATATGCGGGTGGACCTGTCGAGCGCGATCATCGGTGCCTATAACACGCTCGATAATGGCGTGATCGAGCCGGGCGTGCCTGTGCCGAGCGATTATGCGCTGTTCGGTTCGCGTGACCGCCGGCGCTCGCTTAATGCCTCCGGTGGTTTCGACCTGGCGTTGTCCGAGCGCGACAGCATCAGCGTCAACGGCTTCTACGAGCTCGCGCGCTATCGCCTCTATGCCGATACCAGCGATTATAACGGCTACGGCGGCACGATCGCCTATAATCGGCGGATATCCGCCAACACCCGGATCGGCCTTCAGGGCGGGGTATCGCGCTACGATTATCATGGTCCGCTCGGTTCGACGGAAGTCTATTCGATCAGCCCCACCATCTCCACGAAGCTCGGGCGGCTGTGGACGCTGGACGGGGCGGTCGGCGTTTCGTTCGTCAACAGCAGCTCCGCCGGTTCGACCAACGCTGCCTCGCTGTCAGGCAACGTCAGCCTGTGCCGGAACGGGGAATTGTCCACCTTCTGCATCAACGCGGCGCGACAGGTGCGTCCGACCGGGCTGGACGGTTCGCAATATGTGAATACGGTCGGCGCGAACTGGAACCGCAAGCTCAGCCCCTATACCACCATCTCCGCCTATGGCAGCTACTCGACGCAGAGCGGGGTTCGGTTGCCGAACTTTCCGGAACTGGACGTGCGCTATCTTACGGGCGGCGTCGCTTATGAAAGAAGGCTGACCGAACGGTTGAAGCTGATCGCGAGTGGTCGGTATCGCAAGATTTTCAGCCAT
Source organism: Sphingomonas sp. (assembly GCA_041906415.1). Classification (GTDB taxonomy): domain Bacteria; phylum Pseudomonadota; class Alphaproteobacteria; order Sphingomonadales; family Sphingomonadaceae; genus Sphingomonas. The sequence goes on from JAYRJH010000044.1 coordinate 2,426, forward strand.
AACGACAACCGATCCGATGACATCGGCGGTAAGATAGGCGTGACCTATCGCTTTGGAGACCCTCGATGACCGACAGCGTGCCCGCTGTAACCGAAGACCATGACGCAGGCGGCGGGCTGATCGGCAGCCTGCCCGTCATCCTGTGGCAACGCCGCTGGTTCGTGATCGTGCCGGCGATGCTGATCGCCGTTGCGGCGCTCGCTGCGGCATTCCTCCTGCCGCGTAAATATGAATCGAAGGCGATCCTGCTCGTCGAATCGCAGGATCTGCCGGGCGCGCAGAACGGGCAGACCAACGACGATCCGATCGATCGCCGGATGGCCAAGATCCGCCAGCAGATCCTGAGTCGTCCGGATCTCGTCGAACTGATACAGGCGAACAACCTGTATAATGCATCGTCGCACAGCGAACCGCTGTCCCAGCTCGTGGAGCGGATGCGCGACGCCACGACGATCAGCGCGGTCGATGCCGATATCGAGCGCGGGACGTCGGGCGGCAGATCGAACAGTGGCTCGATCGCTTTCTCGCTGACCTTCGCCTATCCCGCCGCAGATCAGGCGCAGGTTGTCGCGCAGACCTTCGTTGATCGCCTGCTCAAGCTGTCGACGAGCGCGAGCCAGGAGGAGGCGCAAACCAACGTCGCCTTCCTGGAGGATCAGGAATCGAACCTGCAATCGCAGATTCAGGCGATCGAATCGCAGATTAATCGGATCGCCGGTGTCAATGGCGCAGCGCTGTCGAGCGCCAATCTCGGCATGATGGCCATGGGCGGTTCGATCGACTATGCTGGCCAGATCGCTTCGCTCCAGCGCGAGAATGCGACGCTGAAAATCCAGACCGGCGGTGTCGCGGTCGAGCGCGATCCGAACGTGACCACCGCCGAGGCGGCGCTTGCCGCGGCCAGGGCAAAATATTCGGACAATCATCCTGACGTGAAGCTCGCGGAAAGCCAGCTTGCGGCGGCGCGCGCGAATTCCAAGCAATATCAGTCGCGCGGCGTATCCTCCGTGGTCCAGCAGCAGATCGAGGCGAACAACCGCGCGATCGCCGACCTGCAGCGCCAGCGCGACATGGAACGCGGCCGTGCCGCCGCTTTGGCCGCCGCGCAGGCGCGCGGGCCGCAGGTGGCGCAGGAGGTGCAGCAGCTTCAGGCGCGGGCCGACAGCATCCGCGTCAATCTGCAGAAGGTGTCCGCGAACCTGCTGACCGCGCGATCGATATCGAAGCTGGCGGATCAGCAGCGCGGCGAGCGGCTGACGCTGATCGAGCCGCCCGTGACGCCGGATCATCCCACCTCGCCCAACCGTCCGATGCTGATCGTCGGGGGGATCGCCGGTGGGATCGGGGCAGGGCTGGCGCTTGCCTTGCTGATCGAGCTGATCCTGCGCCCGATCCGCAGCGCCAGCCAACTCACCAGATTGCTTGGCGAGCCGCCGCTGGCGGTCGTGCCCGTCCTTTCGAAGACCCAGCGGCGCTGGCGCTTCATACGGCGCTTCGCCTGATATCTTACAATTGCTCCTGCAAACGAGATTTTACCCTTGACCGATTCATGGAACCTTGACGCGTCCGAAACGCCGCCACCGGCCGAGGAAGTCCTCGCGCATGCGCTGGCGAAGGAGCGGCTGGACGTGCCGGACCCCATCCAGCGCAAGCTGTTCGGGTTCAATAGCAGCGACCGCCGGTCCCGCCCGTTCAACCTGCTGCGCTCGCAGGTACTGAAGATCGCCAAGGCGAACGGCTGGAAGACCATCGGCATCACCTCCGCCACGCCGGACGTCGGCAAGACGTTCACCGCCAGCAACCTGGCCGCGTCGATGTCGCGGATACCCGATCAATATACGTTGCTGTTCGACCTCGATCTCAGGCGCAGCTCGATCGGCAAATGCTTCGGGCTGGAGGAAGGTCCGGGGATCGCCGATTATCTGACCGGCGGGATCAACACGCTGGATGGCGTGGGTCGCAACGTCACCGGCAGCGGGCTGATCGTTTTCCCGGCGGGGGAGATCGTGCGCAACTCGGCCGAATTGCTTGCCGGCACGCGGATGAAGAGCCTGGTGGAGGCGATGGGCAGGCTGGGCGACGATTGCTTCTGCCTGTGCGATCTGCCGCCGGCCTTCGCCAATGACGATGCCTCGATCGTGGTGCAGCAGATCGACGCCTATCTCCTGGTGATCGAAGAGGGCAAGACGACCGCGCGCCAGGTGCGCGACGCGATCGAGGTGCTCAGCCCCGCGCCGTGCATCGGCACCGTGCTGAACCGCTATCACGGGTCGATCGGCGGTGACGAATATGGCTTCGGCTATTGGACGCAGCGTTACTACGACGCTTATTATCAGGAATAGGCGCGCGCGGGGGCGGCGCTCATCGCCGTTCCCGTCGCCAGCGCCATACCATCGGGAAGATCGCCGGCCCTTCCACCAGATAGCGGCGCGCGAGGCGACGCGGGCTTGTGGCCAGGCGCCATGCCCACTCCATCCCCATACGCTGGACGGCGCGCGGCGCGCGGATCTGCTGCCCGACGAGGAAATCCACCGATGCGCCGATGCACAGGGCCGTTCCCCGCGCGTCCGCAATCTCGCCGATCTCGCGCGCCAGCATCTCCTGCTGCGGCGATCCCACCGCGAGCAGGATGGTCCGTGCGCCCGCCGCCGCCGCCGCGCGGGCGGCTTCGGCGCGAGCGGCGGAATCGGTCCGCAGCCCCATTGGCGGCTGGTGGTGGACGATATCCAGCGCAGGGTGAAGCACGCGCAACCGCGCCGCATCCTCTGCCGCTCCGCCGATCAGGCACAGGCGATCGCCGTCTCGCAGCACGCGGGCGAACAGGGCGGCGGTGAGATCGCTTCCCGGGACGACAGGCAGCGAAACCCCTGCGAATCGCGCCAGACGCGCCAGCACCCGGCTGTCGCACAGGCACAATGCGGCGCCGTGATAGGCCGCGCTCACATCCGCCGGCGCATCCGCGAGACGGACTATGTGATCGACATTGGGCGTCACGACATAGCCATACTCGTGATCCGGTCCACGCGCGCCGAGCCACGCCACCGTGGCGTCGAAGGAGAGGCGATCGAACGGGAGGCCCAGAAATTCGGTGCGCTCTGTCATGCCCGCTCTCCGGCGGCGGCAACGGCGGGATGTGTGGAAGCGGTCATTCTGCCACCAGTCGGCGCCGCATCCTCGCTATCGGGCGGGAGGCGGCTGGTGAGTGTCGATAGGGCTTTGACAAGGATGGCCGTGCCAAGCAAGGGGAAGCATCAGGCACGCAGCGCGTGAGGGATACAGCGGAACGGGAAGCGGAAGTGAACGGGCTCGCGGTCATCATCGTCAATTATCGGACGCCGGACCTTGCGATCACGTCGGTCGCCGCGCTGGAGGAGGCGCGATCCGCTTTCCCCGGCCTGCGCGTGATCGTGGTGGATGGCGGATCGGGCGACGGATCGGCGGAGCGCATCGCGGATGCGGTGGCGGTCAACGGCTGGAATGACTGGGTGACGCAGTTGCCGCTGGAGGTGAACGGCGGTTTCGCCTTCGCCAACAATCAGGCGATCGCGTTGCTGGCGGAAAGCGGCGACATGCCGGAAGCGATCGCGCTCATCAATCCCGATGCGCGCGTCCGTCCCGGCGCGCTGGCGGCGATGGCCGCGCTGCTCGATCGGGAGCCGGGAGCGGGCGCCGTCGGCGCGCTGCTGACGCATGAGGACGGCCGGCCGCAATCCTCCGCCTTCCACTTCCCCTCGATTCGGGGCGAATTCTGTCGCGGCGCGCGCACCGGAGTGATCGAGCGTCTGCTGCGCCAGCCGCGCACCTCCATCGAAGCGCGGCAGGCGCTGGAAGTGCCGTGGGTGACGGGCGCGGCGGTGATGTTCCGCACGGCGGCGCTGCGCCAGTCGAGATTGTTCGACGACGGCTTCTTCCTCTATTTCGAGGAGACGGAGCTGATGCACCGGCTGCGGCGCACCGGCTGGTCGATCTGGCACGAGCCGGCGGCGAAGGTCGTCCATGCCGGCGGCGTCGCAACACGGATTCGCGATCCCGAAACCGGAAGGCCGGCGGTGCGGAGGATGCCGCGTTACTGGTATGAGTCGCATCGCCGCTATTTTGCGCTGGTTGGTGGCATGGGCACCGTTATCCTGGCCGGGCTGGCTTATCTGGGAGGGCGCACGATCTGGCGGATGCGCAAACTGATGTCGCCGCGGCTTGCCGATGACGCATGGCATAGCGGGCGCGATATCCTTGCTTATGGCTGTTGTCCGACGCGGCGCGACCTGACCCCTGTCGCACCGCCCCTTGATGCGGTGAGCCGGGTGAAGCCTTCATGGATGGACAGGCCATGACCGGTTTGTGGCGGCAGATCGCGGACGACTGGCGCGCGCACGGCCGCGATTGGACGAAGCCTGGTTTTCGCGCGTTGGCGACGCATCGCTTTGGCGTGTGGCGGATGGGCGTGCGGCCGAAGCTGCTGCGCGCGCCGTTATCGCTGCTTTACCGCTATCTGTTCCGCCGCTGCCGCAACCTCTATGGCATCGAACTGCCCTATTCGGCCGTATTGGGACGCGGGGTGGTGATCGAGCATCAGGGCGGGATCGTCGTCCACGGCGCATGCCGGATTGGGGACCATTGCATCATCCGCCAGAACTGCACCCTCGGCATTCGGCGACTCGATGACCTGACGGCAGCGCCGGTGTTGGAAGAAGGGGTGGAGCTTGGCGCGGGCGCGGTGGTGCTCGGTCGGATCACGCTGGGACGCGGCGCGCGAGTTGGCGCCAATGCAGTGGTGATGGATGATGTGCCTCCCGGTGCGACCGTCTGGGGCATCCCGGCGCGTGCTCGCAATGGAGGCTTGCCGCGCTGAACGCCTATATTGTGCGTTATATCTCGAGAAACGAAGAAACTTTCATTTCGATGGTCGAATCTGTATCGTGCCCTATGCGCAATCGTAAACCTCTGTCGGGACTTCTTTTCAAGTCGAGGCGACTTGCCGGTCGCCATGTCCTGTCTCGGTCCGTGAAACCATTTTCACGTCTTCTTCTCGGCGGCCATTTCCCGAAAAGTTCACGGGTCAGAGTGCTGATCTATTATCATGCGGACGCGATTTGCTGGTCGCAGGTCTATCCGTTCTTTTACGATGCGAAGATATTCGATGATCGGTTCGGCGCGCACATTCGGGCCTTGCCCGTAGAAGATTTCCTCACGGGCAGGCAGTTGCCGGCTGCTGATGTGGTGCTTGTCCAGCCCTGGTTTACTGAATCGCCGGATCGTCTTCGTACCGCCTTCGCGCGTTATCGCGACCGTCATCCGCTGGTGAAGCTGGTTTTTCTGGATTCCTATGCCCATTGCGATCTGCGTCTCGGCAAGGCGATCGAGCCATATATCGATCTGTATCAGCGGAAGGCGCTGTTTCGGGATCGGCGGCTATTTCTTCAACCATTTGCAGGCGACACCAATTTAACGCAATATTATTGCGAGCGTTATGGTATATCGGCCGAGTTGGTGGACTGGAAGGTGCCGGAAAGTCTATTGGACCGCCTTCGGCTGGTGCCGAATTTTCTTACCGCACCCTATTTGATGGAAGGATTTCTTGGGCCGGAACCAGGTTTTGCGGATCAAACCATCGATCTTCATTCCCGCTTCGAGATCAAGGGGACTCCTTGGTATTCGGCAATGCGCGTGGAGGCGGAAAAGGCTGTGAAGGCGCTGGAGGGCGTCACGCGCACGGCCGATGCACGCATTCCGCGCAATCAATTCCTGGACGAGATGCGGCGTTCGCGCTTGTGCTGGAGTCCCTTTGGCTATGGCGAATTGTGCTGGCGCGATCTGGAGGCATTCGTGACTGGCGCGGTGCTTGTGAAGCCGGACATGGGTCATCTCGAGACATTGCCCGACCTCTATGTGCCTGGCGAAACCTATCTGCCGGTCAAATGGGATTTCTCGGATTTCGAGGCAGTGGTGCGTGGCGCGCTCGCCGATCCCGAAGGGCGGCAGCGGATCGCTCGCAATGCATTCGCGGCCGCGCGTGACTATCTGATGGAAAAGCGGTTCGTCGCTGATATGGGACGGGACTTGGGGCTTTCCGAATAGTGATGTGTCGCATCTTCAGCATGTACCCATTCTTGCTAGCCAGTATTGCGTGAGCGACGGATGCTGATCTCGGACGTCGGTATCGTCGCTATCGGGCGCAACGAGGGCGCGCGCTTCGTCGCCTGCCTTGCCTCGCTGCCGGCGGAGGTGCCGGCGATCTATGTTGATTCGGGGTCCACGGACGATAGCATCGAGCGCGCCCGCGCGGCGGGGCTTGAGGTTGTCGAGCTGCCGACGCCGCCCGGCTTCACCGCCGCACGGGCGCGCAATGCGGGCTGGCGCCGATTGCTGGCCGATCATCCCGGCATAAGATTCGTCCAGTTCCTCGATGGCGATTGCACGCTGAAACCGGGATGGATTGACGCAGCTCAGGCGGCGATGGCGGCCGAGGCGGACCTTGCGGTGGTGTTCGGCCGCCGGGCCGAGCGCCATCCAGAGGCGAGTCTCTACAATGCCCAATGCGATCGTGAGTGGGACGTGCCTGTTGGCGAGGTCCGCGCCTGCGGAGGTGACGCGCTGATGCGCGTGGGAGCGCTTGTGGCGGTTGAGGGGTATTGCGACGAACTGATCGCGGGCGAGGAGCCAGACCTATGCCTGCGGATGCGCGCGCGTGGCTGGCGCATTCGGCGCATCGATGCCCCCATGACGCGGCATGATGCCGATATTCACCGCTTCCGCGCCTGGTGGAGGCGCGCGATACGCTCGGGCCATGCTTATGCCGAGCATGTCGCCCGGCATGGCCCCGCCGCCGATCCGGACTGGCGGCGGCAGGTGCACAGCACGTTCGTCTGGGCGCTCGCGCTTCCGTTGACGGCGTTGACGGCGCTGGCGCTGGCGGCGTTCATCTCCCCCCTGTTCCTGTGGCTCGCGCTGGCGGTGGTGGCGCTCTATCCTCTGCAATATCTCCGCCTCGCCATGCGCGGGATCAGGAGCGGCGAGCCGGCGAGCTATGCGCGTGGAAATGCGCGACTGCTCATCCTCGCCAAATTCGCGCTGCTGGCGGGCATGGCGCGCTTCTGGAGCAAGCGCCTTGCCGGGCGATCGGGCGGCATCATCGAATATAAGAAGGGATAGGCGTCATTCCTCCCCCGGGCGTCTGGTGCGCACCCATTCGTGCTGCCGCCGGCCGATGAGGCGCAGGTAGATCGGCAGCTTCCACGCCACATAGAGCGGGATGCGCGCAAGCGTCGCGCCGCTGATGGTGTCACGGCCGCTGATCGCCCAGTTGAGCACCAGCAGGAGCATCACCGCGCCGAGGCAGAGGACGATCAGAAGAGCGGGGAGCCACGACGCGCCGGCCAGCGCCAGCAGCCCGCAAAGCACAAGTCCCGCGCCGCCGAGCGCGACGAGCAAGGCAAGCGGCGGCACGAGCAGGTGAAGGGCCAGCCACGCGAGGCCCGGCCGCATCCTCGCTATCCCTTCGGCGATCAGGGGCAAGGCGTGGCGGCGCGCCGTGCCGATGAAGCCATGTTCCCAGCGGGTCCGTTGGGCGAGCGTGTCGGCATGGCTGGCGGGCGCACTCCTGATCCGGGCGTCCTCCACGAAACAGGGGTTCGCGCCGGCGCGCGCGAAATGGATGCCGAGCGCCAGATCCTCCGCCAGATCGCTCGTCGCCAGCGGCGCGTCCGCGAAAAGGCGCCAGGGGGCGGCCATGCCGGTGCCGCCCAATATGGCCGGCGCGCCCAGTCGCGCGTCGCCGCGCTGCCGGATGAGGTTTTTGATGAGGAAGGCGAAGTTCGATATCTGCACCATCGGCCCGTCGCCGGGGGCGGGGCACAGCAGGTTGCTGCCCTGCACGGGCCGGCCGAGCGTGGTCGACGCGCGCGCGAGCCGCTCCAGCGCGCCCGGCTCCGCCATGCAATCGGCATCGAGCACGATCACGCAGTCCGGCGGATCGTTCGCCAGCCAGTCGCGGCCGAAGGCGAGGGCATGGCCCTTGCCGCGCCGTGCGGGATCGGTCCGCTCGATCACCTCGGCTCCCGCGGCGCGTGAAACCGCGGCGGTATCGTCCGTGCAATTGTCTGCCACCACCAGCAGCGTCATGTTTTCCGCGATCGCGGGAGCGAGCGCGGTGATAGTGCCCGCGATGCTCTGGCATTCGTTATGGGCCGGCATCAGGACGACGGCGCGGAGCGGCGACCCCGCCGCGTCCGTCCCGCTCTTGCTGCGGGGAATGAGGCCGAGCGCCAGCTCGACGGCAAGAACGAGGAGCGGCAGGGCGAGCGGCAAGGCGATCAGCCAACCGGGCAACGTCAGCGCCGCCGTCATGCGCGCGCGCCCAGTCGGGCGAGGTCCGCCAGCAGGCCCGCGCCGTTCCGCCCGGCGTCATGCATGGCGAGCACGCGCCGCCTGCCTTCGGCCCCCATCGCATCCAGGGTTTCGGGCGTTGCCGCGAGCGCCGCCTCCATTGCCGTCACCAGCGCGTCCACATCGCCCGCCGGCACGAGCCAGCCGCAACTTTCGTCCACAAGCTCCGGAGTCCCCGCAATGCGGCTGGCGATGACCGGGCGGCCGAGCGCCAGCGCTTCCATGATGACTACGGGAAGTCCCTCGGCGAAGCTGGGCAGGATCATCGCGCGGGCGGCCAGCAATTCCTCGCGCACCCTGTCGCCGGCGGTCCAGCCGGTGATGGCGATCGTTTCGCCAAGCCCTTCGGCCCCGATCTGCGCCTCGATCCCGGCGCGCATCTCGCCGTCGCCGACCAGCGTGAGATGGAAATCGACACCGCGCGCCTTGAGGCGTCCCGCCGCCTCGACCAGCAGCGGCAAGCCCTTCTGAGCGCTCAGCCGGGCAACGCAGACCAGCCTTGGCGCGGCGGGGGCAGGGCGGGCGAGCGCCGGCTCCGCGAAGCTTTCGTCGATGCCGCAGCGCGCGACGATGATCTTGCCCCAGTCGTCGAACGCGCTCCAGCGCATCAACTGGCTGCGACCGTAGCTGCTGATCGCGACACAGGCGACGCTCTCCGCCACCTTGCCCGCGAGATCGAGGCCGCGCGGATCGTCGAACTCGTCCGGTCCATGCACGGTGAAGCTATAGGGCGGCCCGCCGAGCCGGCGCGCGAGCCGCGCGACCACCGCCGGATTGGTGCCGAAATGGACGTGGAGATGATCCACCCCGTCCGCGCGCAGCCGGGGCGCGAGCCAGGCCGCCTCCGCGAGATAGGCAAGGTGGCGCACCAGCCCCCCGCGAGATTGCCGCGCCATCCGCAACGTGCACGCCAGCGCGCTCCCGAAGCGGGCAGGGCTGCGCAACGCCGCCGCCGCCGTCGCGCCGAGCAGCGCCGCCGCGCCCTGGGCGAGCACATAGCGGGTGCGCCCTGCCTCCTCCCGGTCGCGCGGGTCGGGCAGCGCATCCGGCGCGCGCCTGATGGAATAGCGCGAGACTTGCGCGCCGGTCGCTTCCACGGCGGCGATTTCCCGGCGAATGAAGCTGTGGCTCACCGCGGGATATTGCGTGGTCAGATATGCGATGCGCGCGCGGCCAGCCATCGGTCGCCAGTCTCCCTCGATCCGCAGCCCCGGCCCTTGCCTTTGGCGGTGAGTGAAATGGCTGTCAATCGCACGGAAATCCTGCGGCTTGCGGCGCGAAAATGGCGAGCTGGATGTCAGGAACGCAACCCCGTACGGACACATGCCTCTCG
>JAYRJH010000513.1:0-1709 GCA_041906415.1 Sphingomonas sp.
ACCGCGGCGGCATGGGCAGTACGCTGATCGGCGGCGTCGCGGGCGCGCTGGCGGGCCGTGCGATCGATAAGTCGGGCAACCCGCGCTACTGCCGCTGACCCCTTCCCTCTCGTAGCGTATCGAGGGCGCGGGCCTGCCTCCCCCCAGAGGCAGGCCCGTTGTCGTTTTGCGCGTGGCCCGCTATATCGGGCGCATGAGCCATACACGGCCCGTCATGACTACCACCACCCCCGGCGTTCCGGGGGGCCTGTCGCGCGGCGGCTGACCCGCGGACAGGCGCCTTCCCGGAAACGGGGAGGTCAAGGCGCCCGCTCTCCTCGTTTCCTGCCGCTTTGCTACGGGCGTCGCGATGTGCATAAGCGCGCCGAACGACAGGATACGCCTTTACATGACCGACATGATCTCGATCTCGCTGCCCGACGGCTCGGTGCGGGAGATGCCGCGCGGCACGACGCCGGCGGACGTGGCCGCCGCGATCGGGCCGGGGCTGGCAAAGGCTGCGCTGGCCGCGCGCGTCGACGGCGAGTTGCGCGATCTCGGCCGCCCGATCGAGCAGGACGCGACGCTCGCGCTCGTCACCGCCCGCGATGAGGCGGACGCGCTGGAGCTTGCCCGTCACGATTACGCGCACGTGCTGGCGGAAGCGGTGCAGCAATTGTTCCCCGGCACCCAGATCACCTTCGGCCCGGCGACGGACGACGGCTTCTATTATGATTTCGCGCCGAAGGACCGCCCCTTCACCGAGGAGGATTTGCCCGCGATCGAGGCGCGGATGCGCGCGATCATCGCCGCCGACAAGCCGCTGCGCCGCGAGGCGTGGAGCCGCGAGCAGCTCATCAGCCGCTGGAAGCAGCAGGGCGAGACGTTCAAGGCGGAATGGGCCGCCGAGCTGCCCGGCGACGAGGAGCTGACGGTCTATTGGTCCGGCGACGACTGGCTCGATATGTGCCGGGGGCCGCACCTTCCCTCCACGGGCAAGCTCGATCCGCAGGCGTTCAAGCTCACGCGCGTCTCCGGCGCCTACTGGCGCGGCGACCAGAACAACGCGATGCTCAGCCGCATCTACGGCACCGGCTGGCTCAACAAGAAGCAGCTCGACCAGCATCTGTTCCGGCTTGAGGAGGCCGCCAAGCGCGACCACCGCAAGATCGGACAGGAGATGGACCTGTTCCACCTCCAGCAGGAAGCGCACGGCAGCGTCTTCTGGCACCCCAAGGGCTATATGCTCTGGCGCCAGCTGGAAGCCTATATGCGCCGCCGGCTCGACGGGGCGGATTATGTCGAGGTCAAGACGCCGCAGGTGATGGATGCGCGCCAGTGGGAGAAATCCGGCCATTGGGGCAAATATCGCGAGAACATGTTCGTCATCCCCGACGAGGTGCCGAATACCGAGGACGAAGGCCCGATCGTCTCCGATCATGCCGAGTGGATGGCGCTCAAGCCGATGAACTGCCCGGCGCATGTGCTGATCTTCCGCCAGGGGATCAAATCCTATCGCGATCTGCCGCTGCGCATGGCGGAGTTCGGCTGCTGCCACCGCAACGAGCCGCACGGCGCGCTCCACGGCATCATGCGCGTGCGCCAGTTCACGCAGGACGACGCGCATATCTTCGTGCGCGAGGATCAGCTGATCGACGAGGTTGCGGCGTTCATCGACCTGCTCGATTCGGTCTATCGCGATCTCGGCTTCGAGGATTACGCCGTGAAGC
>JAYRJH010000514.1:0-1707 GCA_041906415.1 Sphingomonas sp.
GCGCAGGCCGATCTGGTCGTCGCGATCGGCTATGACCCGGTGGAGTTCAATTACGAGGGCTGGATGCGCGACGGGCTTCCGCTCGCCAGCATCGACATATCCCCGGCCGATATCGATCGCGCGCGGCATCCGGTGGCGGCGGAGGCGGTGGGCGACATCGCCGCCGGCCTTGCCGTGATTGAGGCGCTGGAGACGGAGCCGAAGGACTGGGCGCTCGCCGAAGTCTCCGCGCGCAAGGCGGAGATGTTCGCGCGGATGCGGCCCCGGTCGGCGCGGATGGGGCCGTGCGCCGTGCTGGAGGTGCTGCGGGAGACATTGCCGGACGACGGGATCATGACCTGCGACGTCGGCGCGCACACCCATCTGATCGGGCAGAAATGGCCGACCCCGGCGCCGGGGCTTCAGATCATGACGAACGGCTGGTCCGCGATGGGCTTCGGCCTGCCCGCCGCGATCGCCGCGCAATTGTGCCGGCCGGACAGGAAGGTCTGCGCCGTGGTCGGCGACGGCGGCTTCCTGATGACCGTCGGCGAATTGGCCACGGCGGTGCGGGAGAGGCTGCCCGTCGTCGTCCTGGTCCTCACCGACAATGAACTGGCGCTGATCCGCATCAAGCAGCAGCGCAAGCAGCACCCGATCCACGGCACGCTGGTGCGCGGGGAGGGGGCGATCGGCGGCCCCTCGCTGTTCGGCGCGCCGGTGACGACCGTCTCCATCCCCGAGGCGCTGCGCGCGGCGCTGGAGGAGGCGTTCGCGGCCGACGACGGCCCGCGCGTGGTGGAGGCGCTGATCGACGCGAGCGAATATGAAGGGCTGGTGCTGCGCCGGGACAAGCCATGAGCTATCGGCGCGCGACCGGCGGCAACGGCGAGGCGGCGTGATTCGGGCAAGGCAGGACAATCCGGCGCGGGCCGGGCGGGGGACGACCGCGTGAAGATCGACGGTTTCCTGCTGGCGATGCTGGGCGCGATCGCGCTCGCCTTCGCCGCGCCGCATCTGGGCGCGGAGGGCGGACCGCTGCACCTCGGGCTGGTGACGACGATCGGCATCGGCTTCGTCTTCTTCCTCCACGGCGCGAACCTGTCGCCGCAGGCGCTGAAGGCGGGCGCGGCCAACTGGCGCATCCATGTCGCGGTGCAGGGGACCACCTTCATCCTGTTCCCGCTGATCGGCTTCGCCATCTTCTTCGGGCTGAAGCCGGTGCTGGCCTATGAGGTGCGGCTGGGCATCTTCTTCCTGTGCGCGCTTTCCTCCACCATCTCCTCCTCCGTGGCGATGACCAGCGGCGGCGGTGTTCGACGCATCGCTTTCCGGCATCATCGGCATGGTGGCGACGCCGATGCTGGTGGCGATGGTGACGGCGGTGAGCGGCAAGCCCTTTCCGATATTGCCCGCGATCGCGGACGTGGCGATGACGTTGCTGCTGCCTTTCGCGCTGGGGCAGGCGATGCGCGGGCTGATCGGCGCATGGCTGGTCGCGAACAGGCGGATCATCAACCTGCTCGATCGCGGGGTGATCGTGCTGATCGTCTATGCCGCCTTCTGCGATTCGACCGCCTCCGGCCTGTGGTGGCAATATTCGCCGTGGGTGATCGCCGAGATCGCCGTGATCGCCGGGGCGTTGCTGGCGCTGGTGCTGTGGTTCACCGGGCGGCTTGCGCGCGCATGGGGCTTCGCGCTGCCCGACGAGGTGACGACGGTGTTCTG
>JAYRJH010000045.1:0-12119 GCA_041906415.1 Sphingomonas sp.
GCCCTGATCGTGAAGGCGCGAATGCTGGCCGACGCGCAGGACTATGCAGGCGCCGCCAAGGCGGTGGAACAGACGATCGCCGCACCCGGCGATCCCACTTCCCGCCTGTCGATGCTGTCCGCTTATTATCAGCGCGCGCGCGACGGCGACGGCCTGTTCCGCACGATCGTGCGGCTGGCGCAGGCCAATCCGAACGATGTCGATATCCAGTTCCGCTATGCCGACCTGCTGTTCGATCGCGGCAAGAACGATGCCGCCAATGCGGTGATCGCGCGGACGATGCAGAACCGCGCCGGCGATGTCGGCGCGGCCGCCGCCGCGCTCAACCTATGGCTCAAGCAGGGGCCGGACATCCTGCCCGCCGACCGGCTGGTTGCCGACGCCGCGAAGGCGCCACTGGTGCTCAAGGCCGCCTATGCGCAATATGCCAACGAAACCGGGCATCCCGAACTGGCGATCACGATCCTGTCGGGGACGAACCTCACGGGCACCGCGATCCAGCGGCCCGAAGCCGCCAACGCCGCCGCCGTGCTCGGCTATGCGCGCGGGCTGACCGGCGACCGCGCGGGAGCCGATGCGCTGATCGGGAGCGTGCTGAAGCGCGATCCGGCGCAACCCATGGCACTGCTTGCGCGCGGACGGCTCCGCGCGGCAGCGGGTGATCTGCGCGGGGGGATCGAGGACGTGCGCAACGCGCTGGCGCAGGACGGCGGAAACGTCGCGGCCCGGCTCACGCTCGCCGATCTGCTGAATCGGAGCGGCGAGCCGGTGCTGGCCGAAACGGCGCTGCATGACGGGATGGACGCGGCCGGCGACGACCCCCGGCTTCCCGCGAGGCTGGCGCGCCTGATGAAGGCATCGGGCCGTCAAGACGCGGCGGCCGCCACGCTCGCCGATTTCATCAAGGCCAACCCGCTCAGCCAGCGCGCGGCACGGATCAAGGCGGGCTGACGGCCTTGCTCGATCGCCCACTTTCCCCGTAATCGTTCGGACAGGCCGTACCGCGAAATTTCAGACCAGCGCGCGTCAATGCCGGTCAGCGCCGGACGATGACTCCCGGCGGATGGCATAAACCATTGCCTGCGACGTTCCGATACGGAACGGCCCTTCTGGTCCGGAACGGATCGACGTTCAGTTCCGGCGGGCCGCGGATGTTATCCGAGCACCGCCATGGCCCGAGACCCGGCACCCTGTCCCTCTCCGCATTTGCGCCTCTCCCCGCGTGAACGAGGGGAGAGGCTGCGGAGGTTGGTTTACTTGGCCGGAGCCGAGGCGTCCTTCTTCGCCGGCGGCGCGAAGCCCGGCTGATATTCGATCTTCGCCTTGGCGCGCTCCGCGTCGAGATCCTTCTTCATCGCCGCTTCCACCTCCTGGCGACGCAGCAACTGGGTCGCGGCGGGGATGGCCTGCTGCTCGGCGACCGGCACCGCCTCGGCGCCACGGATCACGCTGGCGACGACCTGCCCGTTCTGCGGCACGAGGAACGGCTCGCCCGGCTTGAGGGACGCGATCTTCTGCGCCGCCTCCGGGGGCAGGGCCGCCGTATCGAGCGCCGCGGTGCCGCGCACGAACTGGATGTTCGCGGCCTTCAGCGCCGCCTCGATCTCGGCCATCGTCTGCGCCGCGCCCAGCTTCTTGCCCAGCGCCGGATCGTTCGGCGGCGAGAAGGCGATCTGATCGAGCGCGTAGCGTTTGCGCTGGCCGAACAGCGCGGGATTGCCGGCGATGAACTTCTGCGCGGCGGCCGCATCGGGCACCGGCACCGTCTTGGCCTTCCGCGCCGCGAGCAGATCGATCAGGATGGCGTCCTGCGCGCGCGCGACCTGACCCAGATAGCTGGGCGACTGATCCAGCCCGTCGGCCTTCGCCTTGCTCACCAGGAGCTTGCGATCGATCACGCGCTGGAGCAATTGCGCCATGGCCGCCTTCTTGTCCGCGCCATCCGGAATCCTCGCGGCTTCCAGCTCCGCATTCAGTTCCTGCTGCGTGATCTCCAGTCCGTTGACCACCGCGACGACCTGACCCTGCGCCTTCTTCTCGCATCCCGCGACCAGCGGCAGCATCGCCACCGCAGCCACGGCCAGACCTACTCTGAGCTTGCTCATCCTGCCTCCCAAGGGAACCACCCTGTTCATTTCCTCATCGTGCCGCGATCGACCCCGACCAGCACCTGCCGCAGCCGCATGCCGATCGCCGCGTAAAGCTCTCGCGCGAACGAGTCGAGAAGCGCGCGCGCGTCCCCGGTGGTCGTCGTCGATATGCGCGCCAGGACGCCGTCGGGAATGACCCCGGCGAAATTCTCCCGCGCCACCGCCTCGCGCTGTTCCGACCATCTGGTGGGGAAATAATCCCCGATGCGCGTCCAGTAGATCAGCTGCTCGCGCCGCAGCTCCGTCTCCGCCACGATATAGCGCGACGGGATCACAACGCCCGGCGCCAGCGACGTCTCATGCGGAGCGATCGTCGTCAGGCGGAAGCCGCCGGCGGGATAACATATCTCCGGCCGGTGGATCTGGATCGTTCCGTCCTGCGCGCCGCTATAGGCGATCAGCAGCATAATGGTTTCGCCGTCCGCGCGGGTATAGGCGCGCGTCACCAGCTGGCTGTAGATCTTGTCGCGCAACTGATCGGCCGGCGGGAGGACCAGCCCGCTCGCCGCCTGATACCGCCATCCGCCAAAGGCTTCCGGCACGAGGGATTCGAGCTTCGCGTCGCCGAGCAGCTTTTCCACGTGACGCGGCTTCAGCGCCAGGCTCGCCGCCGCCGTCGCCAGCAGCGCGCCGCCCAATATCGTCTCGCGTCGCGTCATCCGCGTCTCGCGGCGCCCGGTGCGATGCAGCCAGTTCTCCTGGTTCATCGCGCCGCCCCCTGCCTCGCCAGCCGATCGCGGATCGGGCGGGCAAGGCTGTCGATCAGCAGGATGCCGAGCAGCGCGGTCATGAACATCGTCAGCCCGGCGGCGTCGTGGAGGAACCCCTGCCCCGCGGCCTCGCCGAAATGATAGGTAAGCAGCAGCAGGATCAGCACGCGGATCAGGTTCGCGACGATCGAGACCGGCACGATGCACAATGCCAGAAGCAGCATGTAGCGCCAGTTCGCGCTGTGGCGGAGATAGATATAGAACAGGCCCAGCGCCATCAGGCTTATCATCGAGCTCAGCCCCGCGCAGGCGGCTGCGACCAGCATCTCATATTGCCCGATCTGGAGCTGCGCGCCCGATGCCGCGACCGGATAGCCGGCCGCGTGAAGGATCGCGACCGCCCATTGCGAGATGGCGATCTTCAGCGGCTGCGTCAGCATCGCGAACAGCGTGTCGGGCGGCGGGAACATGAACATCAGATAGAATAGCGGGAACCATGCCTTGCGCAGCGCCGCCATGCCCCACAACATATAGGCCACCGTCAGCACGATGGCATAGAGCGACGCGCCCTCGATCTCCACCGTGCTGGTCACGCTGGCGAAGATGTAGAGCGGCAGCAGCAGCAGCACGAGGGCGGCGATTCCCAGCGGCCATGATCCGGGCCGCGCCACCGCGCGAGCGGCGCTCCATTCGCGGCTGAGCAGCCACAGCCCCGTGGCCAATACGATCGGCCCGTGCCCGCCCTGTTCGGTGGACCAGCTTTCCTGCGCGACATGGATCATCACCGGAATGGTGATCGCCAGCAACCCGAGAATCAGGACGGCCGAAGACCTGGCCCATGCGACGGATATCCCCCGACTTTCCGTCGCAAGACCTGCTTCCACGGCGGATACACCTCCAGAGGAGCCGACAGATCACCATGATGCCGGCGGGTTCCTTGGGTTTTCGTATCGAAATGCCGGAAGTTCCGCAAGGATCGCCGCTTCGCCGCTGTACCGTTCGAACCATTTCGGCACATTAACGATATATGCCAATATTGCCGCGCGCCGGTTCCGGATGCTACTTGCGGGGCGTTCGGCGACGGCCCATCCGGACGGTGTGTTTGCAAGAGGCAGAGAAAATCCGCTCTATCATGCGAGGGCGGTCCCTGACTGAAGCGCGGTTGATCGATGCAGACGGCATATGACTGGATTACTACCGCCCTGTTCGCCGGGCTTGCGGTGCTGCTGTTGCAACGCTCGTCGCAGGACGATCCGCCCGACCGCCTGTGGCAATATCTCCCGCCGGCGCTCGGCTGCGCGGCCGCGAACTATTTCGGCAACGATAGCAGGCACCTGATCGCCGTCTTCATCCTCGCGGCAACCGTCGGCTATATCATCTACGTCCTGAAGCCGGGCCTCATGCCGAAGGAATGATGGCGGCGGACCCGTCCGCCGCCATCGTCACAGCCCCGCCATCACCGGGGCGACAGCCGCCGCGAGGACGGCGTTGCCCGCGGCATTCAGGTGGATGCCGTCGCCCTGGAAATACGGATCGTAAGGCGCGGCATTGGGGCACGCGCCCTCCACGCCGATCTTCGGTATCGTGTGGATCGGGATATAGGCGTCGCATATCGACGATCCATGATTGGCGTCGAAATACGCATTGTAAGCGGCGCGGTTGGTGGGGTTGTCCACCGGATCGGCCGCGTCGATGCTGGTCATCAGCACCAGCTTCGCCACCCCGGCCGCGCGTCTAGAGACTGTTATGAATCTGTAGCGAGGGCAGCGACTTGTCTGATCATGATGCAGGCGAAAGCGACGACATGTAGACCTGCGAGTGTTTGCGCATATCGTTCGTAGTCCTTGACGAGCCTGCGGAATTTGGTTGCCCATGCGAAGGAGCGTTCGACCACCCACCGGCGTGGCAGGAGAACGAAGCCGCGCTTTGCCTCGGGCAATTTGACGACTTCCAGGGTGATGCCGTGCTGTTGGGCGGCCTGTGCGGCACGCTCGCCGGTATAGCCCTGGTCGACCCAGGCGATCTCGACGCTGTCGCCGGTGACGGCCTGGACCGTCCGGGCCAGTGTCTCGACCTCGCCGCGATCCTCCGCGCTGGCCGGCGTGACATGCAGCGCGAGCAGATGGCCGAGCGTGTCGACCGCGAGATGGAGTTTGGAGCCCTTCTTGCGTTTCGCCCCATCATAGCCGGCACGCTCGCCGCTCTCAGACGTGGAGCGCAACGTCCGGCTGTCGATGATCGCGGCGGTGGGTTCGGCTGGGCGTCCCGCCGCCAGCCGCAGCACGGCGCGCAGATCATCCACCAGCGTTTCGAAGCAGCCTGCCGCCAGCCAGCGTTGCGTCTGCTGATACACTGCCGCCCAAGGTGGCAGGTCGTTCGGCATCCACCGCCACGGCGCGCCGGTCTTCACGATGTACCGCAGCCCATTGAACACCTCGCGGAGGCTGTGTTCCCGCTGTCCCGCGTCCTCGCGCTGCAGCGTCAGGTAGGGGGCAATCAGCCCCCACTCATCATCAGATACATCGGATGGATACGGCTTGCGGCAAGTCTTCATGACCAACCGTTTGAATCTTACCGATTCTCAAGTCCATAACAGTCTCTAGCCCTGAAATAGGATTCGGTGATCCCGGTGGAGCCATATTGCCCCGCGACGGTGGCATTGCGCTGGTTATACCATTCCCACGTCGCCAGATGCATCGGCGTATCGCCCAGCACCGCCAGCATCGGATCGATCTCCGCCGTCGCGGCGTCGCGCATCACGGACATCGTCGTGCCGACATAGCCGAGATTGGTCCAGCTCCCCAACGGCCAGCCATTCGCCGCCGCGACCTGCGCCGGATAAGTCTCCTCCGCGCGGGCCGACATGCCATAACCGGCGGTGAGGCTGTCGCCATGGAACACGCGGAACGCGCCGCCCGCCCATGGGTAAGGCGAGCTATATTTTTCGCGTGCCCACTTCTCCGCCTGCATCATCTCAAAGGCCGTGAGCGCCCGGTTCCAGACAATGACATCGTATATTTCCGCCTTGGCCGCCGTGGCCGGGGTGGCGGGCGCGCCGCCGATCCCGACATTGTGCCCCGCCGCCGACTGGAGCGCCCCGATCTGGCTGCAGCAGGTGCCGTTGATATAGTAACGCCCGCTATATTGATCGGGCAGCCCGGCGGTATAACCCACCGTCGTCAGCCCTGCGCCCGAATAGGAAATCTGCCCGGTCGTGAAAACGCCCACGCGCGCGCCGGAGGCAAACAGGCAATAGCCGGTCACGTTGGAAGCGGAGAACAGATAGCCATATTGGCTCGCCTGCACATTGCGGCAGACGACGAGAACGCTGCTCGTCTTCGTCTGACAGGTGGTGGCCACCGCATTGGCCGCCCCCGCATCCAGATATTGCGCGCCGGAGAACAGGACATAGGGTTTGCCGCCAGCGCCGCCGGTGCGGTATTTCGGCTGGGCCGCTGAAGTCGCTTGCGCCGCCGCCAGTCCGCTAACGCTATCCGTCCAGCTTGCGAGAGCAGTATTGTCCGCCTGCGGCGCGATCGCGTCAGCCGACCAGCGCGCCACGATCGCCGCCTGCTGCGGAAGTGGAGATATGGCGGGCGGGAGCACCGAAGCCCCCCGCCAGCGATGCGCCTGTCCGGCAATCGAGAAACCGAGCGGCATCACGCCAGCGCCACGATATCGGCAGCGGTCGTGCCGGTCGCACGGACATGGCTGGCGCGCACGTCGATCACCTGCCCGGCGGCGACGTTGCGGAAAGTCACGTCACTCGCAGCCCCGACGCCGCGCACCACCACATTGCCCGCCGTCCCGACATAAAGCGCCTTGGGCACGAGGGGCAGCGGCACGGCATCGCTCGGCACGATGGCGTAAGGCGCGGTGGCAGGCGCCATGACGGTGTCACTGAACTGAGCGAAAGGATCGACAGGCATGAGAACATCTCCTTTTGCAACGCCGCCGGACAAGCCGAATCGGCAGGGGAATGTTCTCGTAATGTTCCATATTGCCCGTAGGACAGCTTTTTCTCCCCGCGATAAAAGGATCACGGGTGCGTGGAAACCGTCCTGCCGCCTTGAGGACTGGCGTCGGCCGTCCCGCTGCTATCGCTCACTTCGCGGTTTCGTCGCCGGGAGGAGCAAGGAACCCCGGATCGATTGCCCCTTACGGTCAGCGCGGCAGGTCGGCCCGCCCGGGCTTCAGCACGAACCAGATATAGGCAATCACCGCCACAATCACCAGCACGGCCAGCAAGGCATAGCCGTTGTTGCCAAGATAATTGGCCAGCCCGCAGCCGAGGGCCGGGGGTATGTAATTGACGACCCGATCGTTTTCCGGCCGCGTGCCCATGGATCGCTGGAGGAACAGCACGGCCAGCGCGGCGAAAAGTGCTACCGTCAGCCAATCATAGACCGTTTCCATTCCGTCTTTTCCCCGCATCTTCGAAACGTAACGACAAAGGGGCTGCTCCCCTTTCCGGCGAGATCGTCAGCCGATGGTCCGCTGCGCCTGCAATGCCGGTTTTAGCCCAGCGTAATCGATATTCGCAAAGGAACAATTGCGCGGCGAAAGCCTCACGGGCCGATATCGGCGCTCGTGGCCTTGAGGTGATGCCCGCCGCCGGTTCCGAGGCCCAGCGCCTTCGCCACGCGGTCATTCCATCCATAGGGGTCCGACCGGACGATCGGCACGCCGGAATCATCGAGAAGCACCGCCTGGTAGAGCATCCTGACGGGTATCTCGCGCGGCAGCGGCACGAAGGTTTCCTTGTCCGTCGCCCGCGCGCGTTGCCACTGATCGGTGACGCCCTCGTCCTTCGCGAGCATGTCGGCGAAGCCCAGGGCATCCTCCACCCGCACGCAGCCATGGCTGTGCTGTCGCCGCGTCGCCGAGAAGAGCTGCTTGGCGGGGGTGTCGTGCAGATAGATCGCCTGATTGTTCTTCATGTCGAACTTGACGAGGCCGAGCGAATTTTTCGGTCCCGACCGCTGAACGATCCGACCGTCCTTCCAGATCATGTTGTTCCGGCGGAGATAGCCCGCGCCCTTGCCTGCTATCTCCTTGTTCTGGATCGATTTCGGTACGGTCCAGGTGGGATTGGCGACGAGCCGGAATATGGGCGATCCAAGTTGCGGCGTTTCCTTGTCCGGCTCGCCGACCACCACCCTGCGGGTGTCGGCGATCTTCCCGTCGCGCCAATAGGTGAGCCGGGCGGCGGCGAGATTGACGTCGATGCGCGTCGCGGGCACATCGCGGTCCAGCCAGCGCAGGCGCTCCATGTTCACCGCGATGGCGCGGGCGCGATCCATGTCGGAGAGATTGAGGATCGCGAGCACATCGCTTCCGATCACGCCATCCGGCCTGATGCCGTAATCGGCCTGCATGGCCTTGATCGCGGCGACCTTGGCCGCGTCGTAGAGATCGCCCTGCCCCGGCTCCTTGAGATAGTCGAAAACCGCAAGCTGATGCGCGATCGCGGGGATGCGCCGGTCGCGGGTTCCCGGCCTGATCGCGGCGCCCACGTCCGGAATGGCGGCGGATTGCGCATTCCCATGTGCGCGGAGCGCGACATAGGCGTCGGAAAGCTTGCGGTAACCATCGTCCTGCGGCGCAAGGCTGTTCAGCCATTCTCCCACCTTGCCCGCCTTCAGGGCTTCCGCCAGACCGATCTGGAGATCGGGGTGCGGGCGCGGCACGGTATATACGTCGAAAAGCTTGTCCGGGTCCGTCGCTCCCCGGGCGAGCGCGCCGGCATAGGCCAGCGCGACGCGCGTCAGTTGGGCATTGTCGCGGCTGGCGCCGATGTCGAACCGCATGCCGTCCAGACCATGAATGGCGCGTTTGCCGATGGCGTCCCGCAATTGCGCGATCGCCTGATCGCTCCACTCGGCGTTCTGAAGCGTGGCGGCCTTGTCGTGCCGGTTTTGGGAAGGATTCTGACAGCCGGTCAGAAGAAGCGAGGTTGCAAGCAGGGATGAACCGATCAGACCGACGCGCACATATGTCTCCCATCTGGTGCCGATACCAACGCTCCCCTTGTGGATCGGCTCCATGGAACGGCTTCGGTGGAGGACTGGAATCGCTTCCTGTTCGCGCCACCGCGCTCACCGAATCCCGAAATGCTGCTCCAGGGCGGCCCCGCCGGCCGGCGTGACGGCGAGCGCACGGCTTCCGGATGTCTGGCGCACCCAATGCCGGTCCAGAAAGAGCCGAAGCATTTCCCGGCCGACCGCCCCGGCCACATGAGGACGCCGCTCGCTCCAATCCAGACACGGCCGGCAAAACGCCCTTTGGCGCTTCGCCGGAGCGGCGGGCGCGAGATCGCCGGATTCGATTCCCAATCCTTGAAGGAACGCGATGCCGGAGGTCGTCATCGCCCCCGTCTCCGCGGTCCATTCCAGATAGCCCGAGGCCACGAGGAAATCGGCGATCCGGATCGAAACTTCCCCCGCAAGATGGTCGTAGCACCGTCGCGCATGCCGCATCGCGCGATCGGCGGGTCCGCAGCTTACGGGCCGGGAGCATCGCGCGGCTTCCGCCATGCCCGCCACACCCATCATATCCTCGATCATGCGCGCGACGGCGGGGGTCGCCAGCCGGAAATAGCGGTGCCGCCCCTGCGCGGTCACGGCGAGAAGCCCGCCATCCACCAGCCGCCCCAGATGCCCGCTCGCCGTCGCCGGCGTGACGCCTGATGCATGCGCCAGTTCGCCGGCGCTCAGCGATCGGTCGTCCATCAGCGTGACCAGCATGGCGGTCCGGGCAGGCTCGCCGATCAGGGCGCCGATTTCCGCGAGAGGAAGAATGCCGCTCATCACGCCATCGTAGCGCAACCGCGCGACCGATGCTTCGGCGGCGGCCGAAACATCGGCCCTAAAGCGGGCCTATCGCGAAGGCCGGACCCCCAGCAGGGGCAGGACCTTGTCGAGCGGCAGCGCCTCGATCGTTCCCTGATCCCCCTTTACCGTGGTGCCGGCGAACAGGGAGTTGATCGCCGCTTCCTCGGTCGCCTCCGCCACGGCCTGGAACAGCGGCGACATCGCGTCATTGGCGAGTTGCTCCACCGTCGCCGTCCCCGATCGCCGCGCGGGCGTGCGGCGCACCGCCGGGTTCGTCGAGAAGGCGACGGCATAATCGCCCGAGCCGTTCGAGAAGCCGGAGCCGGTGCGCGCGATGCCGGCGAAGGCGCGCTCCGCCAGCCGCCGCAGGTTGCGGTCGGAAAGCGGCGCATCGGTCGCCACGATCACGACGACCGAACCGTCCGCCTTCTTCTGCTCGATCTCGCGCCTGAAATCATATTGGCCGAGCCGGACGCCGACCGGCACGCCCGCAATTGTCAGCACGCCGCCGTAATTGGTCTGGGTGAGCACGCCCACCGTCCAGCCGCCGAGCGATTGGGGAAGCTTGCGCGAGGCCGTGCCGATCCCGCCCTTCCAGCCGAACGCAACCGTGCCGGTGCCCGCGCCGACCGCGCCCTCCGCGACCGGCCCCTCCTTCGCGCTTTCGATCGCGCGGCGCGCATCGGCGATCGTGACGTGCCGGCCGCGAATGTCGTTCAGGAAGCCGTCATTGGTTTCGCCGACGACGGCGTTGACCGATCGCACCTGCTCGTTGCCCGGCTGGGCCAGGGTCCATTCGACCGCCGCCGCCGCGCCTTCCGCGACGTTCAGCGTGTTGGTGAGGAGGATCGGCGTCTCGATCTCGCCCAGTTCCTCGATCTGGGTCGAGCCGATGAACTTGCCGAATGCATTGGCGACGAAGAAGCCCGCCGGCACCTTGTCCTGGAACAGGTTGCCGCCATGCGGCAGCACCGCCGTCACGCCGGTATGGACATGATCGCCGCGCACGATCGTCACCTGTCCGACCCTGACGCCGGCGACATCGGTGATCGCGTTCAGCGGACCGGGCTGGAGGATGCCGATGCGCACCCCGGCTTCCCGGGCGCGCGGCGCGGCCGAAGCGGCCGTGGCCGCGGTCATCAGGACTGTGGCGATGGCGGCGGATGCCTTCATGTTCGCTCCCCTTCCAGGCGGCAATGCCTCCATTCTCCCGCAGGGTTAAGCGAAATGTCCTCCCGACGATTCCCAAGGCGCGCATCGCGGCAGCCTGCCGGACGTTCCATCGTTTTCGGAGGAAAGATGACCCCCGGAAAAATCTGGCATTTTCCGGGGGTTATCATGGTGGGCGTGGCAAGGATTGAACTTGCGACCCCTGCGATGTCAACACAGTGCTCTACCACTGAGCTACACGCCCACGGGGAGTGGGGCCTTTAGCCGCGCCTTCGGGAGCGCGCAAGCATCGAAATCGGATTTTTCAGCTCAATCCGCTCACATTGTCCGTTTCGAACATGCGGTCCACTTCCAGCACCAGATCGCGCAGGTGGAACGGCTTGGAAAGTACGCGGGCCTGCGGCACGCTCTTGCCCGCCTTCAGCGTCACGGCGGCGAATCCGGTGATGAACATCACGCGCATGTCCGGCGCGATATCGGATGCTTTCTGCGCCAGCTCGATCCCGTCCATCTCCGGCATCACGATGTCGGTCAGCAGCAGGTCGAATCGCTCGGTCTCGACCAGCGGCAGCGCGGCGGTGCCGCGATCGACCGCCGTCACGGCATAGCCGGAACGCTCCAGCGCCCGGGTAAGATATTCGCGCATCACCTGATCGTCCTCGGCCAACAGAATCCTGATCATGGTGGTTAGTCGGTCCTTGCCTGTGGCCGCGCGTCTTCAAGGTGGGCATTATGCGCCAATCCATTAAGAAATTCCACCTGGGCAAGGCCCCGGTTGCGACGAGCCGCGCCCTGCCATAGGCTGGTGCGCCAGATGCAGATGACGCGATCATTCGACATTCTCGGCTCACCCGACCAGCCGGAAAGCCCCGTGGTGATTTCCGTTCCCCACGCGGGGCGGGACTATCCGTTCGCGCTGCGCGCCAATCTGCGCGTTCCGGCGGAAATGCTGGCGGTGCTGGAGGATCGCCATATCGACGCGGTGGCGCTGGCCGCGCGCGGAGCGGAGACGCTGTTCGTCCAACGCGTCGGCCGCGCATGGATCGACCTGAACCGCGCCGAGCACGAACGCGATTCGGGTATCGACGACGGCGCGCCCGCCGGCCATCCCAGCCCGAAGGTGCGCGGCGGGCTGGGAATCGTGCCGCGCCGCACCGCGCGCACGGGGGAATTGTGGCAGCGGCGCTTCCCGGCGGAGGAGATCGCCGCGCGGATCGCCGCCGATCACCGGCCCTATCATGCGGCGCTGTCCCATG
>JAYRJH010000515.1:0-1327 GCA_041906415.1 Sphingomonas sp.
TGTTTCCGCAATATGAAGGGGTGCGCATCACGCACCGCTGGGGTGGGCTGCAGTCGTTCACCGGCGACGGCTTTCCGCAGGTGGGGCTGTTCGACGCCACGCGCAACATCTACGGCGCGGCCGGCTTCAGCGGTCGCGGCAATTGCTACAGCGATGTCGCCGCGGCGCATGTGGTGGCGATGGCGACGGGTCGCGCAACCGCCCTCAACCCTCGCTTTTCGCACCTGATCGACAAGCTGATGGCAGTCCGTCGCCCGAGCGCTGTCTGGAGCGGCTGGACCGACGAACGCCGAGCCACCTGAACCTTTCGCGCCCATTGGAGTCCGCGCATGAGCGAATATGAGATCAACAGCCTCGACACCCGCATCTGGCAGGAGGAGCTCGAGGATTTCGTGCCGGCCAAGGTGTTCGACGCGCACACGCATATCTATCGATGGGCCTTCGATCTCGACCCGAACAAGGCGACCGGGCCGTTCGCCGACGGCATCGGGGCGATGTTCCCGGAGGTGACGTGGGAGCTGGCGGACGCGGTCGATGCGGCGCTGATGCCGGGGCGTTCGGTCGAGCGGCTGGCGTTTCCGTTTCCCTTCCCGTTCCCATGCGACTTCGAGGGATCGAACAGCTATCTGGTGCAGGAAGTGGCCAAGGGCGGCGGCCGCAGCCGCGGGCTGATGCTGACCCATCCCAGGATGAGCGCCGCGCAGCTGGAAGCGGATGTGCGCCGGCTCGGGGTGATCGGTTTCAAGCCTTACCGCTGGTACGCACCGGATGCGGTGGAGGGCCGGCTGACCGACTTCATGCCGGAGCATCAGATTGCCGTGGCCGACAAGCTCGGCCTCGTGATCCTGATGCATTTGAGCAAGCGCGACGCCATCGCCGATCCGGCAAATGTCGAGGATCTGCTGCGGCTGAGCGACCAATACCCCAATGCCAAGTGGATCCTCGCGCATTGCGCGCGCAGTTACTCATCCTGGGCGATCGAGGCGTCGGCGGCCAAGATCAGGGGGCTGCACAATGTCTGGTACGACACCTCGACGGTGTGCGACTCCGACGCGCTCGACGCGCTCTATATGGGCGTCGGTGTGGACCGCGTGATGTATGGCTCGGACGACATGATCGGTCCGATGCGCGGCAAGTACATCACCTTCGGGCGGGCCTGGGCCTATCTGTCGCCAACCAATCACGGGATGAGCCTCGCGCATTGCGATCCGCGGATGACGTTCACCCGCTATGAGCAGTTGCGGGCGATGAAGCGGGGCGGCCGGCAGGTCGGGCTGAACGCCGCGCACCGGCAAGCGCTGTTCTACGATACGGCGCGGGCGCTGGT
>JAYRJH010000515.1:1337-1704 GCA_041906415.1 Sphingomonas sp.
CCGCAGCCTCAGTAGCGCTCGGGCCAGTCATCCGGCCAGTTGAGCGCGGCCGGATGGTTGGCGGCGGGGTGCCAGAGGTCGTGGGGCTGTCGCCAGAGATGGTCGCTGTTGCCGCGGTCGAGTTCTGGTGGCAGCGGCGCGATGCGGGCCGGGTGGCCCTTGACGAAACTGCGGGGCGGAATGTCCTTGGTCACCAGCGTGCCGGCGGCGATGAAGCTGCGCGCGCCGATGGTGACGCCCGGCAGGATGGTGCAGCCGCCGCCGATCATGACGTCGTCCTCGATCGTCGCGCCGCGCGGCGTCGGGCTGTCATCGACGCGGCCGGGCACGCGCTCGTTGAGGAAGGTCGTGCCGGGGCCGACGAAGA
>JAYRJH010000516.1:0-1701 GCA_041906415.1 Sphingomonas sp.
TCGAGGCGCTGTTCGCCGACGGGCCGGCCGAAGCGGTGATCGAGGAGATGCTGGAAGGCCCGGAGGCGAGCCTGTTCGTGCTGTGCGACGGCACCGTCTCCGCCTCCTTCGGCTCGGCGCAAGACCACAAGCGCGTCGGCGACGGCGATACCGGCCCGAACACCGGCGGCATGGGCGCCTACAGCCCCGCCGCCATGCTGACGCCGGAGCTGGAGGAGCGCGCGCTCGGCGAGATCGTGCGTCCGACGATCGACGCGCTGGCGGAAGACGGCACGCCTTATGTCGGCGTCCTCTATGCGGGGCTGATGCTGACGGCGGACGGGCCGAAGCTGATCGAGTATAACGCCCGCTTCGGCGATCCCGAATGTCAGGTGCTGATGATGCGCTATCGGGGCGATCTGTCCGCGCTGCTGCTCGCGGTGGCGCAAGGGCGGCTGGCCGATCAGCCGGAACCCGATTTCTCGCCCGATGTTGCGTTGACGGTGGTGATGGCGGCAAAAGGCTATCCGGGCGCGCCCGTCACCGGCGGCGCGATCGGCGGGATCGCGGCGGCGGAGGCGACGGGAGCGGTGGTGTTCCAGGCCGGCACGAAGGAAACGGACGGCCGGCTCGTTTCCAGCGGCGGCCGCGTTCTGGCCGTCACCGCGACGGGCGCGGACGTGAAGGCGGCGCAGGCCGCCGCCTATCGCGCGGTGGACGCGATCGATTTCCCGGACGGCTTCTGCCGGCGGGACATCGGCTGGCGCGCGCTGTGAGTCAGGGAGACAGGACGACATGCCACCAAGAGTCACGGAAACCGGCACGCTGACGACGATCGCCCTGGTGGGGATCGCGATCTTCGCCGCCCTGGTCGTCATCGGCATCCTGTGGGGCGCGCACCTGCGCCGCCAGCGCAACGTCGCCGAACGGATCGAGGACGGAATCGCCGATCGCGAGCAGCAGATCGAGGCGCATCAGGCGACGGTGAAGGAGCCTCTGCCGGTCGCGCCGCCTCCGCCGCCGCTCGCGCCCGAACCCCCGATGATCGAAGAGCGGGTGGCGACAGAGCAGCCCTCCCGTCTCGCGGACGAGCCGATCGCCGCCTCCGCCCCGCTGGAAGCGGCGCCCGCTATGGAGGCCGCCAGCGCGCCCGAAGGCCCCTCGCCGGCGGACGGCCCGATCGGCCAGATCAAGGGGCTCGGCCCGAAGCTGGCGCAAAGGCTGGCGGAACAGGGCATCACCACGGTCGGCCAGCTTGCCGCGCTTACCCCCGGCGAGGCGGAGGCGCTCGATGCGCGGCTGGGGCCGTTCACCGGCCGCATGAACCGCGACCGCTGGATCGAGCAGGCCCGCTTCCTCGCCGCCGGCGACCGCGCCGGATTCGAGGCGGTGTTCGGGAAATTGTAAGCGCTTCCCCCTCCTTCCGGGCAGGGGCGACGGCATTGCGCTTCCGCCCCGCTCGCCCCACATTGCCGCTGACACACCAACGGGGAATCGATGGCCGATCCATATTCGACGCTGGGGGTCGCGCGGGGCGCGTCCGAGGCGGACATCAAGAAGGCGTATCGCAAGCTCGCGAAGGAGCTGCATCCCGATCGCAACAAGGACAATCCCAAGGCTGCCGAACGCTTCAGCCAGGTGACGGCCGCCTATGACCTGCTGACCGACAAGGACAAGCGCGCCCGCTTCGATCGCGGCGAGATCGATGGCGACGGCAACCCC
>JAYRJH010000517.1:0-1680 GCA_041906415.1 Sphingomonas sp.
CATTGAGCGGCACGATCGACGCCGGATCGAGCGGCGACTCGATGACGGTGCCTTATGCCGCGCTGCTCGATGATGGCGGCCAGCCCTATGTCTATGTCGTCGCCGGCGGGGTCGCGCATCGCCACGACGTCGACACCGGCGCGGCCAGCGGTGATCGCATCGCGATTACCAAAGGCGTCCATCCCGGCGACAAGGTCGTGACCCAGGGCGGCACCGCGCTTGAGGACGGCATGAAGGTGCGCACCAAGTGAGGCGCTCGATCGCCGATCACTCGCGCGCGCTGTGGCTTGCGGCGATCCTGCTGACGCTGGGCGGCCTGGTCGCCGCGCTCAAGATGCCGGTCAGCCTGTTCCCGCATATCGATTACCCGCGCGTCGTGGTGTCGATCGACGCGGGCGAGCGCGACCCCGCGATCGAGCTGGCGTTGCGCGCCGTCCCCGGCGTCACCCAGATCCGATCGACCACAAGTCGCGGCTCGGCCGAGATCGACCTCAACTTCAACTGGGGCCAGGACATGGTCGCCGCGACGCTGGCGACACAGGGCGCTTTGGCCACCAGCCTACCGGACCTGCCGACCGGCACGCGGTTCGACGTGCGTCGATCCGATCCGACGATCTTCCCGATCCTCGGCATCGCGCTCACCTCGAACTCGCTGAACCAAGAAGCGTTGCGGCAAATCGCCGACCTCAAGATCAGGCCGGCATTGACCGCAGTTTCGGGCGTCGCCGCGGTCGACGTGCTGGGCGGCGCCCCGCGCGAGTTCGCGGTCGATATCGACCCGGCACGCGCCCAGGCGCTCGGCGTCAGCCTGGACGATATCGCGACGACGCTGGGCAAGGCCAATGTCGTGCGCGGGCTCGGCCGGATCGAGGACAAGCACCGGCTCTATCTCGTGCTTGCGCAGAACCGGATCGCGTCGATGGCCGATCTCGCCGCCACGCCGATCAAGGCGGCGACCGGCAAGGCCGCCGGCGTCGCGACGCTCGGCCAGATCGCGACGATCAAGCCTTCGGTCGAGCCAAACTTCACCGCGGTCACCTCCAACGGCCAGCGCGCGGTGCTGGTCAACATTCGCCAGTCGCTGACCGGCGATACCGTGCGGATCGCGCACGACGTCAACGCCAAGCTCGCCAGCCTCGGCCTGCCGCCGAGCGTAAAGGTGACGCCGTTCTACGACCAGTCCGAGTTGGTGACGGGCGCCGCCAATGCGGTGCGCGACGCGATCCTGCTGGGCGCATTGCTCGCCGGGGTGGTGCTGTTCCTGTTCCTGCGATCGGGCCGGCTGATGGTGATCACCGGACTGATGCTGCCGATGGTTCTCGCCGGCACCTGCCTGATCCTGCTCGCGTTCGGGATGAGCTTCAACATGATGACGCTGGGCGGCATGGCGGCGGCGGTCGGGCTGGTCGTCGACGACGCCGTGGTGATGCTCGAGCACATCATGCGGCGCATGCAGGAGGGCAGTGCCAAGGGCGTGCGCGGCATCCTGGGCGCGGCGCGCGAGATGGGCAAGCCGCTGCTCGGCTCGACCTCGGCGACCATCGTCGTGTTCCTGCCGCTGGCGTTCATCAGCGGGGTGACCGGCGGCTTTTTCAAGGCGCTGGCGCTGACGATGGTCGCCGCGCTCGGACTGTCGCTGCTCTACGCGCGGTTCATCATCCCGCTCGTCTCGGCCTATTG